>NZNN01000016.1 GCA_002694895.1 Chloroflexota bacterium | reverse complement strand
ATCGTTGCACCTAGTTCTAATATTTTTTTTCCAGCATATTCACGTGTTGACCCAGTTTCCAAATTATCCCTCTTAATGATTATTAATCTCTGCTATTGCTTGTTTTAACTGCTCAGGATTTGCTGCCTTTCCATGAAAATCAGGATTGTTTTCCATAAAACTTACACCTTTACCCTTGATAGTATCAGCTATAATTACTTTTGGTTTAGAATTTTCAAAATTTATTGATTGAAATACTTGAGTAAGCGATTTTACATCATGACCATCAACCTCAAAGCACTCCCATCCAAAAGACTTCCATTTTTCTGGCAATGGACTTAAATCCATTACTTCATGCGTGAATCTGTCATTTTGAATACCATTTTTATCAACTATAGCCACCAAATTTCCCAATTCATATTTTTTGGCAGTCATTATTGCTTCCCATATTTGACCTTCATTTAATTCACCATCACCCAACAATACATAAGTTTTGTAATTTTTTTGATCTAATTTTGCAGACAAAGCAACACCAACACCAAAAGACAGTCCTTGACCTAATGAACCTCCGGACATTTCAACACCAGGTGTCTTAATGTGAGCATGTCCTTGTAAACGAGAATCTAATTTTCTGAAAGTTAGCAATTCAGACTTATCAAAATATCCATTTTCAGCTAAGGCTGCATATAACACCGGGCATGCATGAGCTTTACTTAATATAAAACGGTCTCTATCCTCCCATTTAGGATTTTTGGGATCATATTTCAATATATTCCCATACAATACTGCTAATATATCAGTAGATGATAAGGATCCTCCCGGATGACCACTATTTGCATTACTAGTCATATTTAATATGTCAATCCGAATGCTTTTCGCAAGCTCATTTATTTCATTTATATTCAAGAAAATCCCATGAATAGAATATAACGGCTGAATTATTATAAATTGCAAAAATTTATAAGTCTATCTTAAAAATAAGGATAAAATAAATTTACTTACTACAAAGGAATAATGTTATAATCTCTGTAATATTATAGGAGGTATTATGAATAAGATTATTAAAGGTAAATATCTAATAGACGGAAATGGCGCTAAGCCAAAAGAAAATTCTGCTGTCATCATTGAAAACGGAAAAATAAAAGATATAACAGATAGTAATAATTTACCCAAAGAAGGATATGAAATACTTGACTATCCTGATGCAACAATAATGCCGGGCTTAGTAGAGGTCCATACACATATGCATGTAAGCCCTGAACCTGGAAATTACGAAGCTGCATTAAATGACTCCGATACAGTTTTAGCAATAAGAGCTACTGATGCTGTTAGAAAAACCCTAATGAGTGGTGTTACCACAATGAGAGATATAGGAAGTAAAAATCATATTGCTTTCCCTATTAGAGATGCAGTAAATGCAGGAATTATCCCTGGACCAAGAATTCTATTGGCCGGACAAGTAGTTACAACCACAGCCGGACATTGTAATTATTTTGGAACTGAAGCTGATACATTAGATGAAGCAGTAACTGCTGCAAGAGCAAATATGAAACTCGGAGCAGAATGGATAAAAATCATGTCTACAGGTGGTGGTTTTACGCCTCGATCTAACATGAGAGCTGCACAATACCCTTCAGAAACATTAAAAGCTGTTGTTGATGATGCAGTTAGACTTGGAGGAAGAGTATGTTCACATGCTCATGGAACTGTCGGTGTTGTAAACTGCGTAAAAGCAGGAATGCATAATATAATACACTGTACCTGGCTTGCTGAAGATCCAGATAAAATGTTTGATTATAAAGAAGATGTAGCAGATCAAATTGCTGAAAAAGGAATTTATGTAGATGCTACAGTCGCAACCGGATATATGAGAACATTTAGAGATCCGGATTTTGATGCAGAACAGGCACGGATGCTCAGAGATCCTGGTGAAAGAGCTGATATATTACAAGATATGAGGAAACGTGGTGTAAAATTTGTTTCAGGAATTGATAGTGGAATGTTATATGTTCGATTCGGTGATATAGCTTACACCCCTGAAAGAATGGTAGATGTAATTGGCATGGGTAACATGGAAGCAATTGTTGCTTGTACTAAAACTTCTGCAGAATGCTTAGGTGTGGACGAAGAAACTGGTACCATAGATAAAGGAAAATCAGCTGATATTATAGTTGTTGATGGTAATCCAAATGATGATATTAAAGCACTGCATAATATAAGTACTGTAATGCTCAGAGGAAATATTGTTAAAGAAGATGGTAAAGAACTAATATAAAAAATGAAGTCAGATCATTTTACTGTTATTGCATTTTATGAATTTAAAAAAATTAAATCTAAATTCATAAAATATAAAAAGCAATTTAATAATTTTTGTAATGAAAAAAATATTAGAGGTACTGTTATTCTTTCACCTGAAGGAATAAATGGTGCCGTTGCAGGATTAGATGATTCTATTAACGAATTAATATTATTTTTAAATAAGTTAAATTTCAATAAAACTGAAATCAAGTATTCTTATACAAAAATAATGCCATTTTACAAACTAAAAATTAAATTAAAAGAAGAAATCGTTCCATTTGCAAATAAAGTAAAAAATCCTGGTAAAACAGGTAAGTTCATAAAAGCTAAAGACTGGAACAATTTAATTAAAGATGATTCAGTTTTGGTAATTGATGTTAGAAATAAATATGAGACTAAAATTGGTAGATTCAAAAATTCAGTAGATCCAAAGACACATAATTTTATAGAATTCAATAATTTTATAGAATCAGAATTATCTAAAAATAAGGACCAAAATATTGCAATGTATTGTACTGGAGGTATTAGATGCGAAAAGGCATCAGCATATATGTTGCAAGAAGGTTTTAAAAATATTTATCAATTAGAAGGAGGTATTTTAAAATACCTTGAAGAAATTGATCAAAAAAATACTCTATGGGAGGATGAATGTTTTGTTTTTGATAACAGGGTATCTGTAAAGCACGATTTATCTACAGGTTCATATGAATTATGTAAAGGATGCAAAAATCCAATCTCAAGCGATGATAAAAAATCTGAAAAATATGAAATAGGGGTATCATGCCCCAATTGTTTTAATCAAAGATCAAAAGATCAAAAGCATAAATCAAGAGAAAGGCAAAAACAAATAGAATTGTTTAAAGAAAAAGGACATTCATATGCCTATGACATTCTAAACACAAATCAATATAAAAAATATTGAATATGAAAAATTAATAACTTTTCTTAAAATTATTTTGATATAAAAATATTACTCCTAACAAAAAAAGCGAAACAATATTAGAAGAAATTATAGCCATCCATACAATAGTATTTGCCATATCCTTGATCATCCCATACCGTAACCAATAGTCCAAACCTTCATATTTATTAAGAGTTAAATTAAATGTAAAATAACTTACAAGAATCACAAATATAATTACTAGTATAATTGCTAAAGCCTTATACATTATTGAATACTCACTATATATCCAAATAGGTAAGAAAGATCCTAGCGAAGCGAATAATCCTGGTAAATAAAACCACGAAATAATAACTATAGGCTTAGGCCAGTAACCCCATGATCCGCCAGTTAATACATAAATAGATTGCACTACAAAAAAAGCAAATATACCAAAAAACACTGAAAGACCTATGCCACTTAATATTCTAACAATCGTTCCAAAATTCGATACGAGATAAAATTGCATAAGTTTATATTTTACGAGCTTCTTGAAAGTTTAGGATCTAACGCATCTCTTAAGCCATCACCAACCAAATTCATAGCTAACACGTTAATAGTTAGAATTAATCCTGGGAAAAATGCTATCCAAAACGCTTGTTGCAAATATTTTCTACCTAAAGCTAGAATATTGCCCCAACTTGGATCTTCAGGGGGTATACCTAATCCTAGAAAACTCAAAGAAGCTTCTGTTAATATAGCCGCTGCAAAGAAATATGTTGCTTGAACAATAACAGGAGCCATTGTATTAGGAGCTATATGCATAAATAATATCCTTTGTACAGGTGCTCCAATGCCCCTTGCTGCATCAACATATTGTTGCTCTCTTACAGATAATACAGCTGATCTTACTATTCTAACCATTCTTGGTGTATCAACTATTGTTATCACGGCAATTACATTCCAAACGCTGCCGCCTAACATAGCTATAAGAGCTAATGCTAATAATAAAGTTGGGAATGACATAAGTGCATCCATTATTCTTTGAATTACTATGTCTAACTTAGGTGTATATCCTGAAACTAAACCAATAAATAATCCCGCTACTGTAACAAAAATAGCAACCATAAAGCCAACTAACAAGGATACTCTTCCCCCGTATATAACCCTGGTATACACATCTCTTCCCACTACATCTGCCCCAAACCAATGTGTAGCACCTGGGGACATGAATCTATGACTAGGATCAATAGCTGTAGGATCATATTTCGATATAAAATCAGCAAATATAGTCATTGAAGTAAATATTATTAATATAAGGAATCCTATTATCATATTAGGGTTCTTTTTTAACATACGGCTAAATTGGGTGTAAATCCTATAACCTGAACCTCTAGCCTGTCTTACTTCATTTGTATTATATCCTTTATTAGTAGTCATGAATATCTCACCCTAGGATCTAAATATGCATATAAAATATCAACTCCTAAATTAACAAAAACGTAAGAAGTAGCAAATATCATCATAAGCCCCTGAATAACAGGGAAATCTCTATCTCCTACTGCTTTAACAAACATTCTACCCATTCCTGGTATAGCGAAAACTGACTCTGTAATAACTGTTCCGGTAACAGCAGCAGCAAAAACCAATCCTATAACTGTAACCACAGGCATTGAGGCAGCCCTTAAAGCATGTCTTATAAGAACTATTCTTTCACTCAATCCTTTGGCTCTTGCGGTTCTAATATAATCTTCACTTAATACTTCAACTAAACTAGATCTAGTCATTCTGGCGATTAAAGCCATAAAAGCAACTCCTAAAGTTATGCCTGGGAGAGTAATATATCTTAAAAATTCTATAGGACCATCTGTAATCAAGCTTCGGAACCCAAAAACAGGAAACCATCCTAATTTTAATGAAAATAAAAAAATCAAATTGAACGCAAGCCAAAACCCTGGAATGGCGAATCCAAGTACAGCAAAAACCATAACTGATCTATCAATCCATGTATTCATTTTCCATCCTGCAAGTACTCCCATTGGTATACCAAAAAGTAAAGCTAAAGTAATACCTGAAAAAACTGTGGAAATAGTTGCTTCAATTTTTTGACTTACAAGAAGTGAAACTGATTCAGTTGTAAACAAAGATTTACCTAGTTCGCCTACAAAAAAACCACCCAGCCAACTAAAATATTGTTCTATAGGTGGTCTATCAATTCCCATATTTTTCCTTACTTCTTCTATCTCTTCAACAGTTGCATACATAATATAATCTCCACCTAATACAATGGCAGCAGGATCACCGGGAGCAAGTTGCATAATAGAAAACGTAATAACTGAAACAATAAATAAAACAGGGATGACCAATAGAGTTCTTCTAGCTATATATTTACCCATATTTTCATACCTCTGCTATTTTTAAAGATGAAAAGTTATAAAAAAAACTTAATTGATTTTATTATAAAACAATAAAATCAATTTAAGTGTAGCCTTAAAAGAGGAACCAGACCAAAGCCTGGTTCCTCTTTGCATAAACCTAATTACACAAGATAAGTGTGTCTTCTAATTAGTCCAACCAAACATTATGAAGTATTGGGAACAAACAGTCTAAGCAATAGCCTTTAACGTTTGTCCTAATAGCTCGTGGAGGCTGGAATTGGAAGAAGTTAAGAGATGGAGGATTATCATAAAATAACCTGTTCATCTCATCAAACTGAGCTTGAGCTTTCTTAGAATCTGTTTCAACTAAGAATTGAGCTCTAACTACATCAATCGCTGGATTATCATATCCACTGGAAGATTTTCCTGCGAACATATGAGGAGCTAATGGGTTAAGACCGTTAGCAAAGTTTGACCAGGAAGTCGCTGCTTCCCAAGGTCCTTCACCACCAGTTATAGCAACCCTGCTACCCCAGTCCAATGATACTAATTCTGTATTCACAAAACCTATGTTTCTCAAAGCTTCCCACATAACCAATCCTGCCTCAGGCATGAATGGCATATCGTTAGCAGCTATGATTCTAACTTGCATTTCAGAAATACCAGGCTGTAACGCTTCTGCTTCAGCCAGTATTGATTGTGCTAGTTTAAGGTTTCCAGATTTAGTTTTGATACCTTCTTTTTGNATTATTTCAGTAATAGAAGATTTCCAAGGAGTTCCACAGTGAATTGCNNTGTAACATTNTGTCCATTTATCTTCTCCACCGACAGCAGCCATCATAACTTTACCATTTGGTGCACCAGCAGCAGCGGCTCTTCTTGCCAATCTTCCTGCATCTGACATATCAAAAGGACCATGGTTTAAGTTGAAGGCAAATGTTCCCATGTTACCATCTCTAATAGATGACCATGCAACGCCATCAACACCATCTAAGTTTGAAGCCAAGTCAATAGAAAAGTCATCAAGAACATCTACTTCATTTGTCTGCAAAGCAGCAATTCTTGTTGAATGATCTGGAATATCTAATGCTACGAAACCATCTAGGTACTGAGTAATNTTACCTTTAGTAAAATCCCATTCTTCATCTGCATTAGGAACATAACCGGTAAATTTGGAAAATTCCAATTTTTCACCTTGAATCCATTGATCCATTTTATAAGCTCCTGTACCTATAACATCTTTTACAGGTTCGCCAGGTTTTTTAGCAAGAATAGAAGGATGCATAATAGAAGGCTGCCTAGGATCAAGCTGNGCTAAGAATTCTAAAACCATACTTGTAGGTTTACTAAAATTCATAGTAATNGTATTACCANNAGCAGNTTGATTAAAGGCTGAGTCTTTAGAAGCTTTACCTTCATTACCTGGTGAAATCGCTAACAATTGCCGACCCAAAGGATCAACTCTTGCAAAACGAGAATGAGACTCCATAACATCTGCTGCTGTTAAAGCATCACCATTATGGAATGTTTGACCATCACGAAGTGTCATGGTATAAGTCAGGCCATCGGGAGTCATGTTCCAATCACTTGCCATCTGAGGATAAATATTATAATCTTTATCTCTCCAGAACAACTGATCGTAAGCATGTCTACCTACAGTACCTGTAACAATAGCACCGGTAGCCATAGTATCTACATACTTAATACTACCCTGTACTACATATCGTAATTTACCACCAGATTTTGGCTCTCCACCTCCACTATCGCCACTCGCAACAACTTTCGAAGGATCAGCAGCTGGTGCTGAAGCTTGTCCGCTTGAACTTGCTTGGGCTGGAGCTTTCGATGCTGGGGCGGCTGCGGGAGCNGCNGCAGGAGCAGCAGCAGGAGCAGGGGCAGCAACAGCAGCTGGTGCTGGTGCTGGCGCTGCAGCTTCTTCATCCGAAGAACAAGCAACAACCATCAATATCGAAAAGACAGCTAAAACCGGTAACCATTTAATTATATACAATTTAGTCACCTCCAATTTAATTAGGTTATCTAAAAAATTACATTAATAAATCCTTCTTTATTTATAAAAGAAGGTGATTCATTNTCTCTTATAGAGTAGAATGTGTCAAGTCTGTAAATACGAATAAACNNGAAATTAAAGTATTAATAACNAAAATTTACATTTNCCCATGTCATAAACTTCATNGCANNANATATGTATAATTTAAAACAAAAATTAAAAGGTGATAATAAAACATTAATAAATTTATGGTCAGCTGAACTAATAAATAGATCAGCTTACATGACTGGAAAATTTGCATTACCATTTTTTGCAAAAGGGNTNGGAGCAAATGCTGGTTTAATAGGTACTATAANTTCAATTTCAACAATAACAGGAATATTTTTAAAACCAATTATTGGAGGCCTGGGAGATAAATTCAGTAAAAGGCAATTATTAATAATTGCTAATATTATATTTTCAGTAACACCAATTTTGTACCTTGTTATTTATGAACCTTATCAATTGATAATTATAAGATTATTCCACGGACTATCAACAGCTATATATGGACCAATAGCTTTAGCAGTAATTACTAGTATATACGTGAATAATAGAGCTACTTATATTGGATGGTTTGGTACAGCGAGAACTATTGGTTATTTGTTAGGTCCAATAACAGGAGGTGTATTACTTTTTTATTTTCAACCAAAAACATTATTTATAATAACAGGATTAATTAGCTTTTTAGCATTTATTCCAATCTTAACAGATCGTTCTTATAATTTACCGAATAATAATAAAAATACAAATTTAAAAAAAGAATTTACTATATTTATTAACAAAATTATACANTTAACAAAATTACGTCAAATATGGATTGTTGGACTAATAGAATGGTCTTTTTACGCAGTATTTTATTCAATGAAAGTATTTATACCTTTATATTTGGTTACCTCAGGGCACAATACTCTAATAGCAGGATCTTTTTTAACAACTTCTGAAATCATTCATATCTTGCTAAGGCCATTAGGGGGTATTTCCGGAGATAAATTAGGATTTTATCCTAATATAATTTTTGGCCTTATTTTACTTAGTATATCTATGTTTTTTGTATCATTTACACTAAACACTTCTACATTATTTATACCTGCAATTTTTATTGGAATTGCTGAGGCTACTGTACTCCCATCCTCTATAGCCCTTGTATCATTACATACNAATGTCAATAATATTGGAACAGTTATGGGAATAATTGGTTCTTTAAGAAATTTTGGAAAAGTTTTTGGTCCAATTTTAATTGGAATTCTTATTAATATATTTTCATATAAAAAAGTATTTCAAATCATAGGGCTCTTAAATTTGAGTATAATGTTATCAATTCTATTCATTGCAACAATTTTGATCTTCACTAAATTTAATAGAGACAAGCAAAATTAAAATATGTTATTGTTTTTTATAAAGTGAAAAAAGGANATTAAATTATGTCATATGGCAATATATTATATAGTTCTGTAACTGAAATAAAAAAATTACTATCTAATAAAGAAATNTCAGCCTTAGANTTGACTCAATTTTCTTTAAAAAGAATAAAAGAAACAAATAATAAAACTAATGCTTTCTTATATGTTGCTGATGATACAGCTATTGCAGAGGCAAAAAATATAGATAAAAAGATTGCAGATGGAGAGGATATTGGTCCCCTTGGAGGTATTCCGACTTCAATAAAAGATTTGGAAGCAGTCAAAGGGATGCCTCAAACAAACGGATCATTGTTTTATAAGGACAATATTGCCGATTATGACCAACTGGGAATTGAACGAATCAAAAATGCTGGTGGCATAATACTTGGAAAAACAAACACCCCTGAATTTGGATTATGTGCTACTACTGATAACAGACTTGGTGATGACTGCAGAAACCCCTGGGATTTAACCTGTACTTCTGGAGGTTCGAGTGGTGGGGCTGGAGCAGCAGTTGCTTCAGGAGTTCATCCTCTTGCACAGGGATCTGATGGAGGGGGATCTGTAAGAATTCCTTCTGGATTATGTGGTATTTATGGTATAAAAGGTACACAGGGCAGGATTCCAAGATATCATGCAGGACTACAAAGCTGGAATCCTATTAATTTCTCGTGTATGGGTCCTATGAGCTGGTATGTTCAAGATAGTGCAATAATGTTACAAGTAATGTCGGGACCGCATCCAGAAGCAGAATCAACAGCTATTCAAACAGCACCACCGGATTTTTTGAAAGATATAGAAAATGGAATATCTGGTAAAAAAATCGGATGGTCTGTTGATCTGGGGTCAATCAATGTTGATCCAGAAGTCAAATCTGCAACAGAAGATGCAATTAAAATCTTTGAAGACCTTGGAGCAATTATTGAACCTTTTGAATTTAAATATAATATTAGAGAATTAGCTGGGACTATAGGCCCCATTTTAGGCGCTCTTGGATACAATAAAAATGGACATTTACTCGAAGAGAATCCTGAAAAACTAATGAATTACACTAGAAAATTACTTGAAATAGTAAAAAACTGGGAAGGNCCAGTTTATATGAATGCAATATCAGAACTTTATAAATTTAGAAATTATATGGAATCACTATTTGAACAATATGACTTTCTGGCTACTCCTACTATGGCAATCCCAGCCCATGAATGTGGAAATCCTCCAGGAAAAGTTGATGGGGTAGAACAATTTGATTTTGGATTCAGATCTATGTGGCCATCTTATGGTGATGACGATAACCCTTCTCATAAAAACGGAGCTGGNTTATTAGCTCAGTTTACAGCAATTTTTAACTGGTCAGGGAATCCGGCTGCAACTTTACCCTGTGGATTCTCCACTAAAGGACTACCTATTTCATTGCAAATAGCAGGAGCCAAAGAAGATGAGGTTGGTGTATTACAAGCATCAAGAGCATTTGAAATTGCAAAACCCTGGCATAATAAAAAACCCATATTATAATTTGGAGAAACAAATGAATGATTTAGAAATAAAAAATGCATCAATAATAGACGGATTAGGAAATGATACTTATCAAGGAAATCTTTATGTTAAAAATGGAAAAATAGTGGCTATCACACATAAAGAAACACTTGAAGCCAAAGACTCAATAAATGCAAATGGGAAAATAGTGACTCCAGGTTTTATTGATTTACACACGCATAGTGATGCTTCATTTCTACTTGAGCCAACAGCGCAAAGTAAAGTTAGACAGGGAGTAACTTTAGAACTTATTGGTAATTGCGGGATGAGTACCTGTGCTCCATTAATTGGTGAATCATTAAATTTATTTAAACAAAGAACATCTGTTTATGAAAAAGATATAAATGTTAACTGGACAGATTATGCCGGATATATTGAAGCTTCAAAAAAAGCAGGTGCAACATTAAATATTGCATTTCAGGTTGGTCATGGAACATTGCGATCAGCAGTAGTAGGACTTGATGACAGACCACCAACAGCTCAAGAACTTGAAGAAATGAAAAGGCTTGCAGGCGAATCTTTGGANGCAGGAGCTTTAGGTTTTTCAACNGGNNTNTTTTATGCNCCNGGNTATTANGCAAGNACAGATGANGTNATNGCAATTGCTGANGAAGCNGGNAAANGNAANAAACTTTATTCAACACATCAAAGAGATGAAGGAAGCAGAACTGTAGGACTATTTGTATCAATTAATGAAGCTATAGAAATCGGTAGGCGTTCAGGTTGTCGTGTACAGATATCTCATCTCAAATGCGCAGGACCACGTGTATGGGGAAAATCAGGCGAATATTTAGAACTTCTCGAGCAGACTGTTAAAGAAGGAGTTGATGTAGCCGGAGATCAATATCCTTACCCTGCATCAAGTACTGCTCTTACTGGAGCATTATTCCCAAGATGGGCACTATCAGGCGGCAGGGAAGCAACCTTAAAATATATGGCTGATGAAGATGCAAGAGGAAGAATAATTGATGAAATGAATGAAACATTTAACCAAGGTAGAGGAGCAGATGGAACAATTATAGCAAGATATGTCCCTGATGAATCACTAGAAGGTAAAAACCTTGAAGAAATAGCAGATTCTATGGGAACTACTCCAGCTGAAGCAGCACTAAGAATATATCAGGAAGGCGAAG
>NZNN01000015.1 GCA_002694895.1 Chloroflexota bacterium | reverse complement strand
GAAATTGCAAAAATAGCCAATCTACCATTACATTTAACACATTATTATCAAAAAATGATGTATGTACATAGTAAAAATATAGCAAATGGTAGGCATACAGATTATTTAGGTTTAGTAGAAAATGCCATAGAAAGCGGAATGGATGTTACTTTTGATTGTTACACTTATGCATATTCAGGAACAACATTAACTATTATTTTACCTAACTGGAGTAAAGATGGTGGTCCGGAAAAACTAATGCAACACCTTCAATCAACTAACTCAAGAAAAAAAATAGCCAAGGAAATAAACAAAACATTTCCAACAACATGGTTAACAAATTTTAAAAAACCACACAATAAAAAATATGACGGATTGTCGGTGAATGAAATTGCTGAAATGAGAAATCAAGAACCAGTCACAGTATTATTAGATCTTTTAGTTGATGAAAATTTAGGGATATCATTTGTTGGACTTGGTGGCAATCCACAAACACTACCAGAATTCGTTAAACATCCAGCAGGTATGATTGCTTCAGATTCGATATTATTTGGAGATCATCCTAGTCCAAGAACTTTTGGTACTTTTACCAAAATAATTTCTGAATACGCAAGAGATGATCAATTCTTAACTTTAGAAAATGGAATAAGGAAAATGTCATCTTTCCCTGCTCAAAGACTCGGTCTGAAAAATAAAGGATTAATATTAAACAATTATGACGCCGATGTTATTGTTTTTGATTTACCAAAAGTCAATGTCCCAGCTACAAAAGCAAATCCCAGGCAACTTTCTGAAGGAATTGAACAAGTTATTGTTAATGGACAATTTGTTATAAAAGATAGTGAACATACAGGAAACCTTCCAGGAAAAGCTATTCGTAGAGGTAGAGACTCATAAATATTATTTAGTTTTCAAACACCAAGTTTCGTTATCATAAATAATTAAATTACCAAAGTATAGTTTTTGGAAAGAAATCAATTTATCAGATTCAGAATAGTAATTTTTAGTTTCTTGCTTGTATTCAAATTCACTACTTTTAATTTTGTTTATAGTTTCTTGTAATTTAGGGTCTTGGAAAAATTGGTTAAATATTTTCCCCCCTTCTGATTTACCCATAATTATACAATGTTCTTTTGTTTCTTTACCCACAGGAAATTTAAAATTTTTATTTTTAGATAAATCTACTGCATCAATAATCATTTGAATTTGATCATTATTAGTGATTAGATATTCTTGATTATTTTTAATATCATATCTCGTACTGATAATAATATTGAGGCCTTTTTTTAAGTTCGGGTTATTTATTTTGCAAGCCTCATTGCCACATATTATTGGTTTGTCTAATATAGCTAAATACAGTTTATTGGGATTATTAAACCCAATTTTACTTAAATAAGTTGAAATTATTTCTATTGAATTCAATTCATTTTCTTTTGGTTTTGAAAATATTTCTGAATGATTTAAAGGTATTCTCGCAAAAGAAATATCGTGTTTATTATTTTCATCATAATCAAAATGTATCTTCTTGTTTGATTTTTTATATAATTCGTTCTCTAATTCATTAAGAAATTGTTCGCCTTTGCCGCTAATATCGAACTCATTGTCATTACCGTCATTAGTTAAAATATAAATCATATGTATTTGATAATCATTTGACGTATCATTTCTGTCAGATATGGATCTGTTCTTTTTATAATCATTTTTTTTAATGTGAGTAAGATTATTTTGATTTTCAAATGAATTGCAATTAAATGGTATATTTATAGTTAAGTCTTTTTTTACTTGTATATTTTGATCTACATACCTTTCACACAAATCTTTTATATTTTCAAATATAAAATCTTGCATTATCTGGCGTGCCTCTGGTTCTTCTTTTATAAATGCAAAAGTTTCAGTAGGCATGGTTAAGCTTTGGATTATTTCTTCAATGATTTCTTTATAATCATTTTTAATGTCTTTATCAATTTGAATTTTTATTTTAAATAATCCTATGGTATTTTGTGCAACAAGAATATCATTTGAATAATAATCAGATTTATTTAAGTTTTCAATTTTATATCCTAGAGCTTTATATCCTTTAAGATTGTTTAATTCCAGAGAAGTTTTTGATATTTCCGGGTTTGAAAGATCATAATTTAAATTAATATATTCATCTAAATTATCTGCAAATACATCTTTATTAAAACGATAAATTATTATATCAGCACAACTGTCAGTTAAAACTTGAGACCTATTTTCATGATCGAAATAAAATTCCCAATAACTAGGGTACTCAAATGATATCCCGGTATTCTCATGAATAAAATTTTTTGGAAAGATTTCTGTTTCACCTTTATAACAAATTGGTTCAAAAGTTTGATTATTTATTTCTTCTTGTGTTTTTGAACAGGCTAGTATCAATAATATCAATGATAATCCCAAAATATATTTTTTCATTTTAGTTATTTAGTTATTTATTGATGAATAAACCAATGTTCTTAATTCTCTTCTTATATTATATGCACTTGAAGGAACTAATTGTGTTAAAAAGATAGTGATCAAATCTTCTTTTGGGTCTACCCAAAAAACAGTACTAGCTGCACCTCCCCAACCATATTCACCTTTTGAACTTGTGATTTGGCTTTTAACAGGATCTAATAAAATTTGAAATCCAAGTCCAAAACCTATTCCTGCATATGTTGTTTCTGCCCATCTGCCACTTGCAGTTTCAAGTAAATCTTTTTTATCTGTAATATGGTTATTTGTCATTAAATTTACAGTTTTTTTAGAAAGAATTTGATGATTTTTATAGGATCCATTATTTAATAACATAATACAGAAATTTAAATAATCATCTATAGTTGATACTAATCCTCCTCCTCCGGAAAAAAAAGTAGGATTTTTTGAATAAGGACTGATCATGGGATCCTCAATTAAAATTGGAGGACCTGATTCTTTTGTATCTTTATTTACAAGAGACATAGATTCGCCTAATTCTTCCCCATCATTGAAAATATAATTTGCTGCAAATCGATTTAATTTGTTTTCAGGAACATAAAACCCTGTGTCATTCATATTTAATGGCTCAAATATTTTTTCTTTAAGAAATGTATCAAAAGGCATGCATGATAGTAGCTCGATTAAATACCCAATTACATCGGTTGAAACAGAATAATTCCATGAAGAACCAGGGTTGAATTCCAAAGGTACCTCACTAAGTAAATTAATCATATCTTCTAAAGTTTGATTAGTATGTAAGCTTTCCATCCTTCCTATCCCTTTTTCTCTATAAGCTTTATCTACTTCAGTTTTTTGAGAGAAACCGTATGTTAATCCTGATTGATGAGATAGAAGATCTTTAATTGTCATAGGATTATCAAGAGTTTTGGTTTTAAAGTTGGGATATTTGCCCGATTGGTAAGATTTTAAGTTTTTCCATGAAGGTATGTATTTATAAACAAAATCATCTAATTGAAATTTGCCTTCTTCATAAAGAGTCATCAGCGCGACAGAAGTAATAGGTTTTGTCATAGAATATATTCTGAAAATAGTATCTCTTTTTAATGGTATTGATCGTTCTCTGTCCTGTTGTCCCTGAATGTCTAAATATGCAATTTCGCCCTTCCTGTAAATTAAAGTTGAAGTTCCTATATATTTATTGTTGTTAATATAATTATTTTTTATGTGTTCATCAATTTTTGATAACTTTGATTTTGACATCCCATGACTTTTAGTGTTTTTATTCATAATTTTTCTCGTTTATAATATTAAAAAACATATTCCGATCTATTTTATCAGTAATTATTAATACAAAATGGAATTAAATGAAAATATCAAAATTATATAAATATCCTATTAAATCTTTAACACCTTTCGAAACTGAATCTTTATCTTTAAATTCTCATGGTTATATTGATGGAGATAGGTTATTTGGATTCAGATTCAATAATGCTGGGGAAAGAACAGATTTGACCTGGCAACGTAAAACTAATTTTGCTGCTTTAATGCATATGCCTCAAATAGCCAGATTGAAAGTGAATTACAATGAAACAGAGAGAAAAATTAAAATTGTATCTGAAGGAGAAGTTATAGTTGATGAGAATGTTGATACAGAAAGAGAGATTATTGAAAAAAAATTTACTGAATATGTATTAAGTACAGATTCTGAATTGATCAAAAAATTCCCAGAACGATTCCCATTTATTCTTGTTGGAGGGGATGACGGTAATAATTTCCATGATTCTGCCATTGGAGGAGTTACATTACATAGTCAGGAATCATTAGAAGATTTAAAGAAAATAACCGGATTTAATATTGTTCATACTAGATTTAGAACTAATATTATTATTGAAGATTCTGATGCTTGGACTGAATTAAATTGGATAGGGGAAAAAATAAAGATAAATCAGAATAATTTTGTTGTAGAAAAAGCAGTGCCAAGATGTTTAGCTATTAATTGTAATCCGGATACTGGTGAAAGGGATCATAATCTATTAAAATCTATGCTTCAAATTCAGGCCGCCCGCCCACCTGAATTTGCAATTAGATTAATTCCTCAAGAATTAAAAGGGGTTATAAATATTGGCGACGAGGTAAAAGTAATTAAATCCTAAAGGAATAGAATACATACAGGTTTTGGAATGTCTAAACTGAAAATTTCATTATTAATTTCACCTGATTTTATATTAATTTCAAAAACTTTAATCGTATCTGAATCCTGATTACCCACTAAAATATATTTCCCTGACGGATCTATACAGAAATTTCTTGGTGTTTTACCGTTAGTTTTAAATATACCTATATTTATTAATTTGCCATCTAGGTTGTCAATTTTATATGAAGCAATACTGTCATGTCCTCTGTTTGATCCGTATAGATATTTCCCATTTGGGGAAATGTGTATGTCCGCACAAGTACTTTCACCTTTCCAATTTTCAGGCAAAGTACTAATTGAAGAAATTAGTGATAATGTTTGATTGTTGTAATCAAGCACATAATTATCTATTGTTGAATCTAATTCATTTATCACATACACGAATTTTTGATTTGGGTGAAAAACTACATGCCTTGGTCCTGAGCCGGGTTTAGTGTTTACATAATGCATATTCTTTTTATTTAAATATCCTGAAATTTGATCAATTGTATACATGTAAATTTTATCTTGACCGAGGTCAGGAACTATAAGATATTTATTAGTTGGATCGATATTTACAGAATGTGGATGAGAATCTATTTGCCTGTTTTTATTTACATTTGATCCTTTTCCGTGATGCATAACATTAGGGGAATCAGATAATTTCCCGGATTCTGAAACAGGTAAAAATGACACTGATTTTCCGGAATAATTTGCAGTATAAATATATTGCCCTGAATCATCAATTGTTATATGACAAGGTCCTAAACTATTACATGAGGCTGAATTGATAAATTCAAGGCATTTTTTATTTTTATTAATTGTATAAGATGAAATTTTACTATTTCTAACCTCGTCTAATTCTCCTACACTAAATAAATATTTTTTATTTTTAGATATAGTTAAAAATGAAGGATTGTCCTTATTAATAACACTTGAAATTATTTTAAGTTCTCCAGTTAAGTTATTAAAATTTAAAGTATATATACCGTCGCTTAGCGAAGTTTTTTCTTTGATGAAATTGTTGTATGTACCTACAAATATTAAATTATTATCGTTCATCGTTATAAATATATTTTTATTAAAGATATTATAATAATGATAGTAAACATTATGAATATTTTAATTACAACCGCATCTGAAATCAGTTCTGAAAAATTAATATTATTTTTGAGTAAGAATAAGAAATATAATATTAAATGTACTGAATTATCTACATTTAAAGAATCATGTAACAAAGATTTAGATGTAGTTTTTAATAATTTAGATGACAGTAAAAATATAAATTCTCTGATTGATAAATCAGATATATTGATTCATTTTGCCAGAAGTGAATTTATTACTGACAATGAATCATTGAATATGTATCTTCGGAATACATATAATTTGTTATTTTCTGCTATTCAAAAAGAGATAAAAAAAATTATATTTATTAGTGATTTAGATATTTTTAATTATTATCCTAACAATTATATTATTAATGAGAATTGGCATCCCAAACCAAGTACAAAGATATTAGATTTATCTTCACATTTATCTGAATTCATTGTTAAAGAGTACGCGAGATCGTTTCCTGTTAAAGTAATTAATTTACGTATTCCTAAATTTTNCGAATCANNNAAATCAATATAAAAANGAAGANATTTATATTNCTTTTGATGATTATTNNAAAATAATNAGTCATNCNATNGAACANAANANNTATCGNGATTNTGANATTATTCATGCNCATTCAAATNTTAGNAATTTAAAATTTTCTTTAAATAAAATGAATAAATTTTTATCNTTNGATTCANANNANGNGAANCTTCANGAANTTTTTGAAGANCCANTATACGNAGAGGAAAAATAATGAGAGTTTTGATATTGGGAGCNAATGGAATGATGGGNCCNTGGGTNTCTAAATTATTGAANAAANATCATGAAATCATAGAGACTGATCTTGTNAAAATAGATTCNAATATTAATTTTTATAAAATTGATATTTCTAATTTAAATGAAGTACTGGAAATATCTCAAAATGTTGATGCNATTATTAATTTGTCAGTTTATAGAAATAATAGAGACCTGGCTTTTAATGTAAATACCTTGGGCACTTATAATATGATGAAAGCAGCTGAAGAACATAAGATTCCAAGGATAATAAATACAGGACCTCATTTTGTTTTGGCAGGACCCAGTTTTGAGACTTATGATTTCAATATTAATTCTGATATTCCAAACCAATCCGGAGTGAATATATATGCTTTGACTAAATCTTTAGGTAATGAAATATGTAAAATTTTTGCTGANAATAATGATTTTATTTATGTTCAAACTTTACTTTTTTATCATTTGTATTCTGAGGAATTAATTTTAGGAGGAAGTNATCAAATTAACAAATTTGATAAATTACGTGAATCATTAAATCCATTTAGTGTTACATGGGAAGATGCTGCCATGGCAATTAAATTAGCATTGGAAATTGAATTGGAAAAACTTGATTCAAGAGCTGAAACATATTTTATAAGTGAAGATTTACCCCATACAAAGTTTATGAATTCAAAAGCAAAAAATAAATTAGGATGGATTCCGAGTAATAAACTTAAACCTTTATGGAGTTATGATGAATGAAAAATTAATTTCAGTATCTAAAATAAGCGATTATAAATCTATTCAAATATTTGATATTTTGTCAAATCCCAAATTACATAAAGAAATTGACGGATCAGGAACTATTATTGCTTATCTGGGAGCAGAAAATTCCTTGGAATTAAATTCAAAGTTTAAAATGTTGATGCATTTTAANGGTATTCCCTATTGGATTACAAATACTGTTATTATGTTCGAAAATATAAAATTGATAGGATGGCAACATTTCGGTAAAAATAAATGGATTTATAAATTAGAAGAAATTGGTGGTAAAACTAAAATTACTCATATTTTTGATTGGTCTAAATCATTATCTGAAAAATCTGTACAATTTTTTATTAAACAAAATAAAGAAAACATGAAGAATTCATTAAATAAATTAGAAGAATTTTTAAATCGAACTTATACTTAATAAATGAAAAATATAAATGAAAAGAAAATAATTCAAAATATCGTGGATAAGACAGGAGATTTATATAAATATAAAATGCCACAAGGTTTAGAGATAATTAAGGGGATAGGAGATGATGCGGCATATTGGAAAAGCGGAGATTTTGGATATTGCGTAACTTCTGATACTTTAGTGGAAAACGTTCATTTTAAATTGATGTATTTCCCAGCTGATAAATTAGGTGAAAAGGCAGTAGCTGTTAATTTATCTGATATTGCTGCTATGGGNGCTAACCCAATGGGCATGTTAATTAATTTGGGAGTTACCAATGATATTACAGAAAAATGGATTAATGANTTTTATGATGGGATAACAAAACTTGCATTAAATTATAATTGCCCTGTTATNGGGGGAGATATAGTGAAATCTNAAATTTTAAATATATCAATTACNTGTATTGGATATAAAAAGCTAAACAATAAAAATACAAATATTTTTTTAAACAGAGAAAGTGTAAATCCGGGAGATTTGGTTTATGTAAGTGGTTATTTAGGTAATGCAAAAGCAGGTTTGGAGATTTTAAATTTATTAAAATCTGATTTAAANGATAGTGAAATATATTTGAAAAATTCACATTTATCCCCTGTGCCTCGTATTGAATTGGGAATTGATTTGAATGAAATNGGGATTACTTCTTGCATTGATATAAGCGATGGTCTATTACTAGATTCCAGCAGACTTGCAGATTCAAGCACAGTAAATATTAATATAAATTCTTCGATGCTTCCAATTTCTGATCATTTGAAAATTATTTTTCCACAAGAATATAAAAATTTTGCTTTAGGTGGTGGAGAAGATTATGAATTATTATTCACTGCTTCCCCTGGAAATAACGAAAATATTAAAAAAATTGCTGAAAAAAATGAATTAAATTTATCTATAATTGGGGAAGTTGAAAATGGAAATGGGGAAATTGCGTTGGATGGATCTTTAACAGACCCAAAAGGATGGGATCATTTTGATAATTAATAATTATAATTAATCTAAAAGTTATAGGAGGATTAAAATGGGTAAACATTATGATAATTTTGGTATGCCAAGTTCAATGAAGCGTGAGTTTGATGTTTATAATCGTATCAGCGAACTAAATATCGATTTAGGTTCTTTTGATGAAGACGTAGTATCTTTGAAAGGAGCTGGTATCGCTGGTGCAGTAATACATGAAAGCGGTTTAGTATATATGTCTGGTTATACTGCAGGAGATATAGTGATGTCTGATGATGATGATGTAATAAAGAAAGGGCAAGATTCAGGACAAGAAGGAGCTGATGTGATAATCAGAAGATTACATTGGGTTTTAAGTGCTGGTAAAGAAGGTGACCTAAATGATGTTCTTTACACAATAAAAGCCTTGGCAATGGTAGTATCTCCTGGAGGTGGTGAATTTATGAATTCCCCACAAGTTGCGAATGGGTTTTCTTTTAGATGGCACTCTGTTTTTGGTGGAGGTATGGGAGCGTATGCTAATGACGGAATAGATCAAGGTGGATATTCTGGAGTACATGCAAGAAGTGCTATTGGAGGTTTTGACGGTAGTTTTTCTATAGAACCTGAAATTATTGTTGCAATTCCAGTAAGTTTGGCAAAAGAAATTATAGAAAACAGAGGATGGGTATTTCCATTACCACCTGATATGTTAGATAAAATCAAGTAAGGTATAAAAATAGATAATATTAAGTTAATAGATTTATATCATCTAAGTATGGGGCAAGTTTATTGGAGGAAAGGTAACAAAAATGGCATTTTTAATCTATTTTTCAGACCGAATATAAAAAGACCCTATTATGTACTTTCTGGCATTGATGATGCTATTGAGAAAATCATTAATTTTAAATTTAACAATAATGACATTTTATATTTGAAATCATTATCTGTTTTTGATGATGATTTTTTAAATTTTTTAATGGATTTTAAGTTTACAGGCTCAATAAGAGCAATGAAAGAAGGTACAATTTTCTTTCCAAATGAGCCTGTAATAGAAATTAATGCTCCTATTTTAGAAGGGCAATTATTAGAAACATTATTAATTAATGAGATACATTTCCAGACCACGCTTGCAACAAAAGCTTCTAGAATTGTTAATTCTTCAAAGAGTGCTGATGTAATAGATTTTTCTGCAAGAAGAACCTATGGAACTGAAGCTTCTTTGAAAGCATCAAGAAATTCATATATTTCCGGTTTCACATCTACAAGTAACTTAGAGGCCGGAAAAATTTATGACATACCTCTTGCAGGAACTATGGGACATTCATATATTTTAAGTTTTGAAAATGAATTCAATTCTTATGAAGAATTTTTANTTGAATTTCCAGACAATCTTGTTTTTNTAGTAGATACTTATGACACTATTGACGGTATTAATAATGTTATTAAATTAACAAAAANCTACGATTGTAAAGTTAAAGCTGTNAGACTTGATAGTGGANATATCAAATCATTGTCTTTNAAAGCAAGGGAAATGTTGGACAACGCAGGATTAAATGAAACTAAAATTATAGTAAGTGGATCAATGGATGAATATTCGATAAATAAATTAATAAACCAGAATAATTGCCCAATAGATATTTTTGGTGTTGGTTCAAATTATGGAGTTTCAGCTGATTTACCTGTAATGGAATGTGTATATAAACTAGTTGAAACAGAAGGCAGACCAGTTAGTAAAAACAGTTTAGGAAAACAATATCTTCCTTATTCAAAACAGGTATACAGGTATTATGAAAATAACATTTTTGATCATGATATTGTTACAAAANTAGATAATATTTTGGATAAAGGAATTCCTTTGATAGATCAGGTTTTTGACAAAGGTGATTTGAGGTATTCAAAACTTCCTATTGATGAAATAAGAACTTATGTAGCTAATCAGTTTAGATCTTTGCCTGAGGAATATAAAGATTTGTATTCAGCTGAAAAATTCAATGTAGAAGTTAAAATATAATNTTTNTGGTGGGCCAGCCAAGACTCGAACTTGGGACCTCAGTCTTATCAGGACTGCGCTCTAACCGGCTGAGCTACTGGCCCGTGTAAGGTTAATTACAGAATAGTTATTCTAAAGCCTTTTATGAAAAATATAAATAGTAAATAATTAAAATATGGCATATAGCAAACATATAATTAGTAAAATAGTTGAAGATATTAATAATCATTCACAAGAAAATTTGTATTTATATGATTTAAANAATATAGATTATGATACAAGTTTAATTNTTCAGNAAGAAATTCATNCTTATGTTAAAAATGAAAATATTTCTGGTGTGATTNTATCTCTTGAATATCCAAATTTATTTACAATAGGTAAATCAGGAAAAANATCCGATATTTTAATTTCCCAAAANGAATTGAATTCGAAAGGAATAAAGGTATATGANTCTAATCGAGGTGGNGAAATTACCTATCANGGNCCTGGTCAGATAATTTATTATCCAATTATTAATTTAAAAAAACTTAGAATTAAACCCGTTGAATATATTCGTATATTNCAAAGAACGGTTATTGCAAGTTTAAAAGATTTTAANATTCAAGCTGAACATATTAATAAACCTGTAGGTGTTTGGGTGAATGGTAAGAAAATAAGTTCTATTGGTGTTAGGATTTCTAAATCTGTAACTATGCATGGCGTGGCTATAAATTTAAATTGTAATTTAAAATATTTTACTTATATAATTCCTTGCGGAATTAAAGATTTAAATTTAACGAATATTAATAATGAAACTAATTTAAATTGTGATAAAGATTTATTTAGCAAAACATTTTCACATCATTTAAACAATAATGTTTTCAACTGATAGATTTTAGAATTTCCTTCAATTGAGACATTCTATTACTCTGTTCTTCCAATCTGTCTTTTTCTTTGAGAACTATTTCTTCTGGAGCATTATTGAAAAAATTAGGTGATTTAATTCTCTTTTCTAGTGGAGTAATTCTTATTTCTATTTCTTTTATTTCAATTTTAATTCTTTTTATTTCTGCGTCTAGATTAAGACCTTCTGGAATTTCAATGTTAAAAATTTGATTTCCAATTGCTATAGGAATATATTGTCCTTGTGATACAGGTATATCTTGTTTTAGTTCAGCTTTCGCTAGATTTAAAAAAATAGTTGAGTGATTTAAAATTTTATTCGTTTCTTCATCTGTGCCTTGGATATTNACTGGTATTAATTGATTATGTTCTATTCCAAGTTCTGACCTGATATTTCTTAGAGCCTTGATTGATTTTATAATTTCATCAATGTCTTTAGTTTTTGATTTCCATTGCTTGTTAAGTGTTTCAGGGATTGGATATTTTGCGTTTATAAGTAATTTTTCAATTTTATAATATTTATCATTTCCTGTATTGAAATTTGCCAATTCTTCATTCAATATTTGCCAAATTTTCTCTGTCATAAAAGGCATGAAAGGGTGTAGTAATTTCAAGCTTTCTTTAAGTATATATATCAATATTTTTGGAGCAGATTGAATGCTTTTATTTTCGCCATTATTTTCATACTTATAAAACTCGATGTACCAATCACAAAATTCATTCCAAAAGAATTCGTATAAAATTCTTTGGGCTTCTCCGAATTGAAAATTTAGCTAAATTTTCATTTACTTTTATCGTAGTTTCATGGAGTTTAGTTAATATCCAAATATCATAAGTGGAAATTTCTTTTGTATCTTTTTTATTCTTAGAGATATTGCTGATTACAAATCTTGATGCATTCCATATTTTATTTGCAAAATTCCTCCCTGATTCTATTTTTCTTTCGTCTATTCTTTGATTATTTCCTGGAGTAATACCTGTAGTTATTGCAAACCTTAAAGCGTCTGCCCCATATTCATCAATCAGTTCTAATGGATTCATAACATTACCTTTAGATTTACTCATTTTTAGTCCTGAGGGATCTAANATTAATCCATGTAAATAAATATGGGAAAAAGGTGATTTNCCCATATTTTCTATTCCAAGCATTATCATTCTTGCTACCCAAAAAAATAAAATATCATATCCTGTTTCCATAACAGTTGAAGGATAAAATTTATTTAAATCTTTTGTATCATTGGGCCATCCAAGAGTTGAATGTGTCCATAGACCTGAACTAAACCAAGTATCCAAAACATCAGGGTCTTGAAATATATCTCTGCTTTTACATTCTTCACAATCAATGGGAGTTTCCATACTAACTGTGATGTGTTCNCATTTGTTACAAAACCATGCTGGTATTCTGTGTCCCCACCATAATTGTCTGCTTATACACCAATCAACAATATTTTCCATCCATTCAAAATATGTTTTATTAAATCTCTNTGGAATAATTTTAATATTTTCATTTTTAACTGCATTTATTGCTTTTTCAGCTAGTGGTTTGATATTTACAAACCATTGCATCGATATGTAAGGTTCTACTTTGCTATCACATCTTTCACAATGACTTACATTATTATCATAATCTTCAATATTTTCTATGTATTCTTCTTTTTCAAGATCTTTAACAATTTGATTTCTTATTTCTTCAATTAGTAATCCTTCATATTTGTCAGCATTTTCATTACCTTTACCTTCCTGATTAAAAACATTTATAACTTGCAGATTATGTTTTTGCCCAATTTCAAAATCAGTATGATCATGAGCAGGAGTAACTTTTAGAGCCCCTGTTCCAAAATCGATTTCTACAGAAGAATCGCCAATTACATTTACTTCTCTATTAACAATAGGGACAATGATCTTATTCCCAATATAACTTTTAAATCTTTTGTCTTTAGGATTTACTGCAACTGCGGTATCTCCTAATAAAGTTTCTGGCCTTGTCGTGGCAATTGTTAAGAAAGTTTTTTGTTCAGAGTCTTTAATATAATATTTTATATAATAAAGTTTTGATTTTTCTGGTTTATATTTTACTTCCAAATCAGATAATACTGTCGCACATCTATTACACCAATTTGTAATNCTTTCTCCTCTGTAAATGAGTTTTTTATTATAAAGATTTACAAAAGTGGTTTTTACTGCTAGTTGTGGAGTTTCATCTAAAGTAAATGCTTTTCTTGACCAATCACAAGATGCTCCCATTCTTTGCATCTGTTTATATATTCTATCTCCATAATCATCTACCCATTCCCATACNTTTTTAATGAATTTTTCTCTTCCAAGATCATGTCTACTGGAACCGGTTTTTGCTATTTCTTTTTCGACTACTACTTGAGTAGCAATTCCTGCATGATCGCTNCCGGGTAAGTAAAGAGTAGAATGTCCTAGCATCCTCTTCCATCTTATAATTAAATCTTCAATAGCAATTGTTAGAGCATGCCCCATATGAAGTTCCCCAGTCACATTTGGAGGAGGCATAATTATTGTAAAAGGGTCTAATTCTGTATTTTGATCAGATGGTGCAAATACATTTTTTGATAGCCAAAAGCTATATATTTCTTTTTCGGTTTTTGATGGGTTATAAGTTTTATCCATTAATTAATTTGATATATATGATATTTGAAAAATTTATTATATTAATAATCAGNTAATAATACTAATTAAATTAAGATTATATTATTAGAAAAAGTAATTACAGATAACTCTTAATTTCAAATTTGATAATTCTCTTTATTTAGTTTATAATATCGAGGCAGTTTTTTGATAGAATTGTTTTTCTCATTAATATATTTGATATATTTTTCTTGTGAAAAATAAACAGAGAATAAAAGGAGTAAGTAATGGCTAGTAAAGAAATTAAATTTAAGCCTTTAAGTAACAGAGTGGTTATAGAACCCATAGATGATAATGAACAAATGTCAGCTGGTGGTATATATATTCCTGATACTGCTAAGGAAAAACCTCAGGAAGGTAAAGTTGTAGCAGTAGGGCCAGGTAAAATTGCAGATGATGGTAAAAGAATCCCTACAGAAGTTTCAGTTGGAGATATAGTCGTGTATTCAAAATATGCCGGCACTGAATATAAAGTTGGTACTATTGAGTATTTAGTAGTACGAGATGAAGATATATTATTTGTAAAGTAAAATTTTAAGTTAAAGAAGGTGATAAAATGGCTAAGAAAATAACTTATAGTGAAGAGGCAAGAGGCTCAATGAAAGTTGGGATAGACAAGCTTGCTAACACAGTTAAGGTTACATTAGGCCCAAGAGGCAGGAATGTAGTTTTAGATAAAAAATTCGGACCTCCTCAGGTATGTAGTGACGGAGTTACAATTGCTAAAGAAATTGAATTGGAAGATGAATTTGAGAATATGGGAGCACAATTACTTAAAGAAGCTGCCAGTAAAACAAATGATGTTGCTGGAGATGGAACAACAACAGCAACAGTTTTAGCTCAGGCAATTATTTCTGAAGGCTTTAAAAATATTGCTGCAGGAGCTAATCCTATGGCATTAAAAAGAGGTATAGAAAAAGCTGTTGAAACTTTAAGAAAATCAATTGGCAGTATGTCTATACCAATTGAAGGTAGAAATCAAATTGCACAAGTAGCCTCTCTTTCTGCGCACGATGATGAAATGGGTAATTTAATTGCTGAAGTTATGGAAAAAGTTGGTAAAGACGGAGTTATAACTGTTGAGGAATCAAAAGGTTTAAGTTACGAACAGGAATTTGTTGAAGGAATGCAAATTGACAGAGGTTATATTTCTCCTTACTTTATAACAAATCAAGATAGAATGGAATCCGTGATTGAAGATCCTCATATTTTAATAACAGATAAAAAAATATCTGCGGTCAATGATATTCTTCCAGCATTGGAAAAAATCCTTCAAATAACTAAGAATGTAGTGTTAATTGCTGAAGATATTGATGGAGAAGCTTTAGCTACTTTAGTAGTGAATCGATTAAGAGGAACCTTACAAATCCTAGGTGTTAAAGCCCCTGGTTTTGGAGATAGAAGAAAAGCAATGTTAGAAGATATTGCTACTTTGACTGGTGGAACAGTTATNAGTGAAGAAGTTGGAAGAAAATTGGATTCAGTTACTCCTGAAGATTTCGGAAGAGCAAGAAGAGTTGTATCNACAAAAGAAGAGACAACAATAGTAGATGGCTCAGGTGAAGAAAAAGAAATTAGTGGAAGAGTTACTCAAATCAAGGCACAAATAGAAGAAACCACTTCTGATTTTGACAGGGAAAAATTACAAGAGCGTTTAGCGAAACTTTCTGGAGGAGTTGCAATAATAAAAGTTGGAGCTGCTACTGAGATTGAATTAAAAGAGAAAAAGAATAGAGTAGAAGATGCTCTGTCTGCAACTAGGGCTGCGGTAGAAGAAGGCATAGTTCCAGGTGGAGGTTTAGCTTTATTAAGAGCTAAGGAAGCTTTAGGTAAATTGAAATTAAGTGGTGAAGAAGCTACAGGTGTAGCTGTTTTATCCAAAGCTTTAGAAGAGCCAATTAAGATTATAGCTGAAAATACTGGTGTTTCTGGAGAAGTTGTTTTAGAAGCTTCTTTAAAAACCACTGGGAATAAAGGTTATGATGCTGAAGCAGGTGAATATGTTGATTTAATTGAGAAAGGAATTTTGGATCCTGCGAAAGTAACCCGTGCAGCTATTGAAAATTCTGCCAGTGTTGGTGCTATGGTACTTACTACTGAAGCTTTAATAACTGACATACAAGAAGACACTCCGCCTATGCCACCTATGGGAGGTGGAATGCCGGACATGGGTATGTAAATACTTATAAAAGTAAATAAAAAAAGGAGCATAAATTATATGCTCCTTTTTTTTTATATTTTTGTATTATTTAATTTAGATTTTGTGTAACATTTTAATTATTAGATTTTCTGTTATCACTAATATTTATGAATTCGTTTACACATTTACACGTACATACAGAATATAGCATTATTGATGGTATTAGCAGGATTAGAGATTTAGTTAAATCAGCAAAATCTAAAGGTATGAATGCTTTAGCAATAACTGATCATGGTAATATGTATGGCGCTATTGATTTGTATACTGAGTGTCTAAATGAAGGAATAAAACCTATAATTGGATCTGAAATTTATGTTGCAATAAATGATTATAAAATTAAAGATCAAACAGAAAGAAGCCCTTATCATTTAACTGTGCTTGCTAAGAACAATATTGGTTATAAAAACTTAGTTAAATTGTTAAGTATAGGTAATACTGAAGGTTTTTATTACAGACCTCGAATTGATAAAAAAATATTAGAAGAATATAAAGAAGGTTTAATTTTATTATCAGGTTGTCTCAGTGGAGAGATTGCAAGACTTATTATTCATCAGAGTTATGATGATGCAAAAAAAATGGCGCAATGGTATTCGTCTGTTTTTGATGACTATTTTCTAGAGATAATGAGACATGAAAATGTTGATAATTTAGATTTGATAAATCAAAATATTATTAAATTAAGTAATGAAACTAATATACCTTTAGTAGCAACCAATGATTCTCACTATACAGAACAAATTGATTCCAATGCACATGATGTATGTTTATGTATTCAGACAAATAGTCAAATAGATTCAACAAACAGAATGAAATTTGATGACCAATCTTATTATTTGAAAAGCCCACAGGAAATGTCCGATTTATTTGTCGATGTACCAGAATCAATTTCAAACTCACAATTAATAGCTGATATGTGCGATATAAAATTAGATTTGGAAACTACAAAAATCCCGGTTTTCCATATAGAGGACGGTAGTGATTCATGGTCATATCTCCAAAAGCAATGCGCATTAGGTTTTAAACAATTATTTAATGATCCTTCTGATTTGTATAGAGAAAGAATGAGATATGAATTAGATGTTATTAGACAGACAAATTATGCGAATTATTTTTTAGTTGTTTGGGATATAGCAAAATATTCACTCGAAAATAATATCACTTTCAATGTAAGAGGTAGTGCAGCTGCCAGTCTAGTTCTTTATTGTTTGGGTGTTACTTTGATTGATCCACTTGAATATAATTTAGTTTTTGAAAGATTTTTAAATCTTGAAAGGAAAGAAATGCCTGATGTGGATTTGGATTTTCAGGATAATAAAAGGGAAATGGTTTTACAATATGTTGTTGAAAAATATGGTATAGAACATGTAGCTCAAATTATTACATTTGGTACATATGGAGCTAGAGGTTCCATAAGGGATACAGGCAGAGTAATGGGATTGAATTATTCTGAAATAGATCCGATAGCAAAAGCTATACCTTTTGGCCCTAATATGACTATAGAAACAGCTTTGGAATCAAAAGAAATGCAGGCATTCATTCCTAATTATCAAAAATTATTGAATACCTCAAGATCTATAGAAGGATTAACAAGNCANGTTAGNACTCATGCTGCAGCTGTAGTTATATCTGAATCTCCTTTAAATGAATTTGTTCCTTTNCAAACATCTTCGAAATCAAACAGTTCAGATATATTGATGACTCAGTATGCTATGGATCCTATAGCAAAATTAGGTTTATTAAAGATGGACTTTTTGGGTTTATCAAATTTGACTATTATTGCTGATTGCTTTGAAGCTATTAAAAATAATAGAGATCAAGAACTTTCTATAAATACTATTAACTTAGAAGATAAAAAAACTTTTGATTTACTTTCAGAAGGAAAGACAATGGGAGTTTTTCAATTAGAAGGTTCAGGCATGAAAAGATATATACAAGAATTAAAACCAACGACATTGAGAGATGTTTCAGCGATGATAGCTTTATATAGACCAGGTCCAATGGAACAAATATCAAGATTTATTGACGGGAAACATGGACAAATCCCGACCTATATTCATAAAGTTCTTGAGAACAATTTAGAAGAAACATATGGAGTAATTGTTTATCAGGATCAAGTACTGTATATCTTTCGAGAAATGGCAGGCTATTCATTGGGCGAAGCTGACATTGTAAGAAAATCTATGGGTAAAAAAATTCCTGAAATAATGTTGGAAGAAAAAAATAAATTTATCTCCAGATGTATAAATAATGGATATGAAGAAGAATTGGCTTCGAAAGTTTTTGCACTAATAGAACCATTTGCAGGTTATGCATTTAATAAAGCGCACAGTGTGAGTTACGCACTTATTTCATATACTACTGCATATTTAAAAGCAAATTATTTAGATGAATTCTTAATAACATCTATGAATTCCAGTATCAATAATTNAGAAAGAATTAAACTGTTTGTTAAAGAATCAAAACTAAATAATATAGAAGTGTTACCTCCTGATATCAATGAAAGTAAAAGTAAATTTTCCTTATATCAAAATGGTAAAGAAAAATATATAAGATTTGGATTGACCGCTATAAAAAATGTTGGAATTAAAGCTGCTGAAAGTTTGGTGGAAATAAGAGAATCATTGGGTGGATTTACATCATTGGAACATATTTTTGAAAATATTGATTTATCTGTTTTAAATTCAAAAACTATAGAATCACTTATTAAAGTAGGGGCATTTGATCAATTTGCAGACAGGGCAGCNTTATTAGAAAAAATTGATGATTTCCTTGCAGTTTCATCACATGCAAATAATGCAAAAAAACATAATCAGACTTCAATGTTTGAATATTTACCTGATGATCAGAAAGTAAAAACTGAAATTAATTTAAATTCAAATATGAATACTNAATCCAAAGANAAACAGTTATGGGAATTAGAATTATTAGGATTAAAATTAAGTATTAATTATCAAAATGAAGAAATTATAAAATCAGTTTCTGATGATTATATAACCACTTTAGAACAAATAAATGATATGCCAGCTGCTGATTTGAGGAATATTAAAATTTTAGGACAGACATTATCTATTGATAAATTAAGTTATACAGATAAAAAAACTAATCAAATAAAACCTTATTTCAAATCCCAGATAGATTTATTGGATTCTGAATTAGAATTAGTAAGTTTTAATCAAAATTTTAATCAAATGGATCTTTGGAATGAAACTAATTTGGTTGTTATTGAAGGATACGCAAGAATGAGAAATAATCAGTTATCTATATATTTTAATAATGCTACAAAATATATTCCTCAAAGCAATGGATTTCAAAGNAATGGATTTGCTGAATCTAATAATTTAGCAAAGGATAATAAATGCCTGGTTTTTACAATTAATAATATTATTGATAATGATCCTAGATATGCANAATTAATCAATCTTATCAAAAATAGCGAAGGTAACACCCCGGTTTATATACGATTTCAAGATAAGAGTTTAATTACATACAGTGATTTGTATAGCAATATGCAAATTGAAAAAATTATTAAAAATGAGATGAATGATTATTGTGATATTGATATTAGAGATATCACAGATTTTGTCTTTCCAAATAATTAATATTCAAATTTATGTTTGATATTAAAGTAGAAAAATTAAGTAAAGGTCTAGATTTTTTATCAATTGATTATGATCATAATNTGATTAACAAATTTATCTTATATTATGAATTTTTAAACAAAGAAAATAAAAAATATAATCTTACTAGTATTACTGATTTTGATGATTTTATCTCATTACATGTTTTGGATTCATTATCCGTGTTACTTCCAATACAAAAATACAATATAAATCATCAGAATATTTTAGATATTGGTTCTGGCAATGGATTTCCAGGAGTTCCTTTTAGAATATGTATTCCAAAAACTAATATGATTTTAGTNGATTCAATAAAAAAGAAAGTAAATTTTATGCAACAAGTAATTCAATTATTAAATTTAAGCGGAATAAAAATTGTAAATAATCGCATAGAAAATTTAGGNAAGAATAAAGATTATAGAAAAACCCAAAATTTAATATTAGCAAGAGCTGTTGCAAAACTCCCTACTTTAATAGAAATTGCCTTACCATTACTACAAATAGGAGGTTATTGTATATTTCATAAATCTAATTTGTCTCAGTCTGAGTTTGAATCTATGAATAAAACTTTAAGATATTTTGATGCACAATTAATTGAAATATATAAAGTCCCAAATGAATTAGTCCCGAGAAATCATAACCTTGTAATTATTAAAAAGAATTCAGAAATTGATTTTGAATATCCAAGAAATAATAATAAACCTTTNAGAAAACCGTTGTTTTAATGGAAATAATATTTTTTATAATTATAATGAATATATTAAATTTAAATAGGTGAAGTATGACGTCACTAAATAAAAAAAGTAAGGTAGTTACACAAGGAGATGACAGAGCTCCTGCCAGATCAATGTTAAGAGCAGTTGGGCTAACTGATGAAGATATGAGTAAGCCAATGATAGGTATTGCTAATTTGGCTTCAGATGTGACACCTTGTAATGTTCATTTAGATCGTATTGCACAAAAAGCTAAAATTGGAGTACGGGATGCTGGCATGGTCCCAATGATGTTTGGAACCATAACAATTAGTGACGGAATATCAATGGGAACTGAAGGTATGAAAGCATCTTTGGTAACTAGGGAAATAATTGCTGATTCTATTGAGGCAGTAGTATTTGGAGAAAGTTTAGATGGTCTTTTAGCAGTTGCTGCATGTGACAAAAATATGCCTGGAGTAATGATGGCTATGGCAAGATTAAATGTCCCATCTATTTTTGTTTATGGGGGAGCCATATTACCTGGAAATTACAATGGTCAAGATATCAATATACAAGATATGTTTGAAGCAGTAGGAGCTTATTCCAGGGGTGATTTATCATTAAAAGAATTGATTGATATGGAAAAAGTGGCCTGCCCTGGAGAGGGNGCATGTTCTGGAATGTTTACAGCAAATACCATGTCTTCTGCTATAGAAGCTATGGGTATGTCTATTCCAGGTGCATCTTCTATACCAGCAGTTGATCCTAGAAATGAACAGGTAGCTGTTCAATCTGGTGAATATTTAATGAATCTTATGAAAAATGATATAAATCCAAGAGATATAATGACCAAGAAAGCTTTTGAGAATGCTATAACAGTTGTACTTGCTATGGGTGGATCAACAAATGCGGTATTGCATTTGTTGGCAATTGCACATGAAGCTGAGGTAGATCTTAATATTGAAGATTTTAATACATTAAGTGAAAAAACACCTTATATTACAGATTTACGACCCGGAGGTAAATATGTGATGAGTGATGTTGATAAAGCTGGTGGCGTTCCAGTTATATTGAATGAATTATTAGATGCAGGACTTTTACATGGAGATGCATTAACAATAACTGGTGAAACAATGGCTGAAAATTTATCTAAATTTACAACCAAGCCTGATAGTAAAGTAATTTATCCCCATACTTCTCCTAGAAGCCATACGGGTGGTTTAATTATATTGAAAGGGAATTTAGCACCTGAAGGTGCAGTATTTAAAGTTGCTGGTACTAAGCATATCAAACATGAAGGGCCTGTCAAAGTATATGATGGTGAAAGAGAAGCATTTAATGCAATTACATCCGGGAAAGTAGTGGACGGAGATGTTGTAATTATAAGATATGAGGGACCAAAAGGTGGCCCAGGTATGCAGGAAATGTTGGCAGTGACTGGCGCTATAATGGGAGTAGGTTTAGGTGACTCTACTATGTTGATAACTGATGGAAGATTTTCAGGAGCAACAAGAGGTCCTAGCGTTGGGCATGTTGCCCCTGAAGCTGCAGTTGGAGGCCCAATAGCTTTTGTGGAAAACGGAGATATTGTTAGCATGGATGCTGACACTAAACAATTAAATCTTCACATATCTGATGAAGATTTGAACAAAAGAAAAAAAGGTTGGGTAGCTCCAAAAGTTAATGTTAAAAATGCTTTCTTAAGGAAGTATGCTAAATTAGTTTCTTCTGCTAGTATAGGTGCAGTTACTTCAGGAGATTAATTTTTAAAGGGAAAAGATGAATAATAGTAATGATAAAATTTCAAGACGTTCATTTATCAAAGCTTTCTTTTTAGGCGGTTTTGGTATTTTTGTGAGCTTATTTAGTTTTAAAACTAAACCTGATAAGAAAAAATCTATAAACAATAATTTGCCATTAGATTCTGTCTATAGAGCAAGGGAAGAAATTTAATAAATTAATTTTATAATAAGGTAGTTTTAAATGTTAGAATTAGAAGGAAAAGTTGCAATTGTTACAGGTGCTGGTAGATTAAGAGGGATAGGAAGAGC
>NZNN01000014.1 GCA_002694895.1 Chloroflexota bacterium | reverse complement strand
CCTTTAATCAGTTCTCTTAAAACCACTAAATTTCATGAAATGATTGGTGAAAGTCCAGCCACTTTACCAAAACTGATTATTAGATGGCCCTCCAATTCTCATATATTTAGTAAAAATGAACCTGAATTAGATATCTTATCTACAATTTTGGGAGATGGATTAGGCAGCAGATTGTATCAAAAATTAATAGCCAAAACACAATTAGCCCAAAGCTTGGGAGTTTCTCATTATTCAAGTGAACTAGCAGGAGAATTTGATATCTCAATCAATATAAAACAAGAAATAAATTTTGAGGAAATATATAAAATAACAATTGATGAAATAAACAATATTTATTCAGGAAATATATCTGATGAAGAAATAAATCTTGCTAAAAACAAATACAAACTAAGTATTAATAGGCAATTAGAAAAATCAGGTGGCTTTGGAGGAATAGCTGATATGATGAATTATTTTAATATTTATGGAGAAAACCCTAATAAAATAAATAACATACTTGATAGATACAATAAAGTAGTAAAACAAGATGTAATTAATGCATCAAAATACTTNTTACAAAATCCTCATTTACATTTACACTACAAAATTAAAAAATAATTATTATGCATAATTTACCAAAACCTTCTATATTAAAAAACACATTTAATTTACCCAACATATCTAATGAAANATTAAGCAATAAAATAAATGTTTTATCTATTCACAAGCCTTCAACAGATTTATTCACAATATTATTCATAAATAAGGTGAACGAAAAATCAACATCACTAATACCGCCTGGCGCAATTAGTTTTGTTATTAAAATGTTATTTGAACAAAAAGATTTAAATAATTATTCTTTATATGAAAAAATTGAAAATTTGGGAGCTGATCCTATTTATTCTAGTGATAATAATTTTATTACAATAGGATTTCAATCCACTTCAGATAATTGGNAAAAACCTCTTAATTTAATCATCAATTCTATATTAAACCCATATTTTTCTGAAAAAGAATTTGTTCGATTAAAAAAACAAAGAGCCGGTGAAATTGTTCAAAGCAAAGGTAATCCAATGTATCTGGCTCAAAAAGGATTAGCTAAATCAATATATTCAAAAGACTCAATAGATTCTTTTACATCATACGGGAATATATCAAGTATTGAGGATTATGAATTTGATAACATTAAAAACATATTTAGNAAAATATTAATTTTCTCTGAAGATACTAAAATTTCAATTATAAATATCAATAATGATGAAAAATTATATAAATTATTAGATACACTTAAAACTGAAAAAAGTATTTCAAACCAAAGTTTAGATTTCAGTATTCCTGAAAAGAAAAATTATTTAATTTATACAAACACAAATAATCCTCAAAGTGCAATATTATTTGGGAAACATCTTACTGTTTCAAATTCTACCGATATTATTTCCGGAGATTTATTCAATGAAATTCTTGGAGGTTCTTTTATGTCAAGACTGAATGTCTGTTTAAGAGAAGATAAAGGTTATTCATATGGTTTTGGATCAAATATTCAATGGAATACTAACCCACCTTTATTAATAGGGGGAGGTTCAGTAAATTCATCAAAAACAAAAGAATCGATAGATGAAATAAATAATGAAGTAAGAGGATTGTTTAATNATAATAAAATTTCAAATGAAGAGTTAAGTAATGCAAAATATTCATTAAAGCAAGAATATTTAAATAATTTTGAAACACATACCTCAGCATTGAAAATGTTAAATTGGTTAATTAGTGCCAACCAATCAAAAGTTTTTTACAATCAATATGTCAAAAATATAAATAAAATTGACTCAAATCAAATATACCAATATATCAGTAAAAATTTCGAATCACTGGATGATTTTTCAACAATTATAGTTGGAGATAAAAATCGTCTTGAAAAATTACAAAATTTTGATTCATTTAACTTTCAACTAATTTCTGCTGACGAAATTATATANAATTTTTTTATATCTAAAGAATATAATCTAAATATATCCTTACAAAATTACTATTGAAATCATNATATTGAGATGTTACAATTTTGATCTTGTTTAACTATCTTCTTTAAAGGAATATTTTGAGTAAAGTTAGAGTAGCTATAATTGGTGTTGGAAATTGCGCATCATCCCTGGTACAAGGTGTAATAAAATACAAGAACGCAAAGGAAAATGATAAAATCCCAGGAATAATGCATCCATTACTTGGGCAATATCATATAGGAGATATAGAATTTTCTGCCGCTTTTGATGTAGATAAAAACAAAGTAGGAAAAGACCTTTCAGAAGCGATATTTTCCGAACCAAATAATACAATAAAATTTCAAGACGTACCAAAATTAAATGTTCCTGTTCAAAGAGGNATGACGCATGATGGTATAGGGCAATACTTAGGAGAAATTATTGAAAAGCACGACTCTTCAACAGTAGATATTATTAAAGTTTTAAAAGAAACTAAAACTGATGTAGTTATTAGTTATCTCCCGGTTGGATCAGAGGAAGCTACAAAATGGTATGTAGAACAAATCCTCAAAGCAGAATGTGGATTTATAAATTGCATTCCAGTATTTATAGCATCAAGCCCAAATGGATATTGGCAAAAACGATTTGAAGATGCCGGAGTTCCTATAATAGGTGATGACATCAAATCACAGGTGGGGGCAACTATTGTGCATAGAGTATTAAGCAGGTTATTTATGGATCGTGGTGTTGAATTAGAAAATTCATACCAACTTAACTTTGGAGGAAATACTGATTTCTTAAACATGCTTGAAAGAGACCGTTTAAAATCTAAAAAAATATCAAAAACCCAATCAGTAACTTCCCAAATTGACCATGAAATAAATAGCAAAAACATTCATATAGGTCCAAGCGATCATGTTCCATGGTTATCAGATAGAAAATGGGCATATATTCGATTAGAAGGAAATAGTTTTGGAGATGTCCCATTGAATATTGAATTAAAACTTGAAGTATGGGATAGTCCAAATTCCGCAGGAGTCGTTATTGACGCAGTCAGGTGCTGTAAAATAGCTATGGATAAAGGAATGGCAGGAGCAATTGATGCTCCTTCAAGTTACTTTATGAAATCGCCACCTACACAATTTACAGATAATGAAGCAAGAAATTTGCTAGAAAAGTTTATTGAATCTTCTACAGAAAATCCTTAAAAATACATGAAAATTTGTGTTGTTTGCTCTTATGGAATTGATAACCCGGGAGGAGTTTGGAATCACGTTTTTAATTTAACTCAGCAATTAAAAAACAAAAACATTCAACATATTCTTGTAACACCAGAAAGTAAAACTAATACCTATGATCGAAAGAATCATTATCAAATAGGAAAAACATTCAAGATAAATAGTGCNGGNTCCAAAGCGAATATCACCTTATCTCCTTTNATAAATAAACAAGTAAAAAGTATAATTTCTAACTATAAACCAGACATTATACACTTACACGAACCTTTTGCAGGATCTTTACCAATCAGTTTTTTACTAAACTCTCAATCTAAAAACATAGCAACGTTCCATTCAAATCAAGGTACAAATTTATATAAATTTGGATTAAACAAAATATTCAAACCGCTAGACAAAAAAATACATGCACGAATAGCTGTATCAAAAACTGCTGAAAATTTTATAAATACATATTTCCAACACGTTTATGAAATAATCCCCAACGGGGTCAATACAGAGTTTTTTAATAAAGCTAAAAAAATTGATAAAATTAAAGATNATAAATTAAACATAATTTTTATNGGAAGAAACGATCATAGAAAAGGATTAAANACTCTTATAAAAACCTTAAAAAAATATACATTTGATTTTCCTATTAGGCTAATTATACTNGGCAACAAAATATCTAATCTTAATATCAATNATATAAAAATTATTAATCCTGGATATGTTAATGAAAGTATCAAAGCAGAATACCTCCANTCATCAGATATNCTTTGTGCTCCTTCTTTAGAAAAAGAAAGTTTCGGAATTATATTACTAGAAGCAATGGCTGCAAATACAGCTATTATAGCTTCAGATATTCAAGGATATAACGAAATAATTACAAACAATGTTAATGGATTACTNATAGAGCCCAATAATACAAATCAGTTAGCTCAATCAATTAAAAAATTACATGATGACAAAAAACAAAAACAAAAACAAAAACTGATCACTAATGGTAATTCATATATCAAAAATCTCAATTGGGACAATATTTCTGATAAAATAATTAATGTTTATAAAAATAATTTAAATAATAAAGAAATCGCACATCATTGAATAATTATCAAATACAGAGAAATAAATTGAAATTATATATTAATAAACTATTATATTCTTCAATAATACCCTTACTGGCTAAGGGGAAGATATCACCTAACACTATAACGATTATTGGGTTTGTATTTGCATTAATTACAATGATTTTAATAAGCCAGGGATATTTATTAATTTCNGGAATACTAATAATCATTTCTAGTATTTTTGATTTGTTAGACGGAGCTTTGGCTAGATACACAAACAATACAACAAATTTTGGAAAATTTATTGATGCAGTTATTGATAGATTATCTGAAATTGCAATATATGTTGGNTTATTTATCTATTTTATTAATGATTCAAATTCTTTACTAATTATTTTTCTTAGTGCANTTTCNAATCAATTGGTAAGTTACATAAAAACAAAATATGAATCTATTGGTATAGAAGGAGATATAGGTATCTTTACAAGGCCAGAAAGAATTATTTCTCTTTCCCTTGCATTAATAATAGGATCGTTTTATTTATATATTTTTTATATATTTATGTATATTTCTATCCTTTTAGCATTAATCAGCATTATGCAGCGTATATTTTACGGGTTTATTAATTCTGAAAAAAAATGAAAAAAAATATTGTACTTATATCATTTTTAATATTTTTATTTCCAGCTGTAAGTTTGGTAGCTGATGATAATACAAATCCTAAAATTTCAATTGATATAACAAATATTACTATTAATTTTCCAGAAAATATTACATTCAATATATCAGGTTCAAGTTCAGAAGAAATACAATCTATAAATTTGTCATTTAAACCGGGTCAAGGAAATACATCCATCATTCAGCCTTTGGAATTTATACAAAATAAAAATGACAATAAATTCCAGGCAACCTTAAAATGGAGAACTAACACTTCAGAAAGATATATACCTCAAGGATCACTTATAACATATCATTTTAATATACTAACTAAATCTGAATATAATTTATCAACAAAATCAAAATCAAAAATATATTTAGACCCTAAACAAAACTGGGAAAATATCAAATCAGGATCTGTCACATTTTACTACTCCGAAGTNTATGGATCAGTAGTAAAAAAAAGATCTGAAAAATTACTTCAAATTATAAGTGAAACAGTCGGTATAATGTCACCATTATTAGGATTAGAGTCAAAAAATCATCCTTTAAGCGTTATGTTATTTAACGATTATGATTATATGACANAATCGCTCCCACCAAAAAGTGANACTATAATGAGAAACTTAGTNACAGAAGGGCAAGCATTTACTTCAGAGGGAGTCGTATTAGTATTGGATAACAGACAAACCTCAGCAACAGCAACTCACGAATTAACACATATCCTTCTAGACAAAGCTGCTAAATCTAAATATATTTATATTCCATCTTGGCTACATGAAGGACTTGCAGAATANGCTAGCCATCTCCACTATACAGCTAAAGACTCTATTTTTGAAAAAGCATTAGCAGAAGACAAATTATTAAATATAACAAAATATTCAAGTCCGCCTGGTAAACCAGAAGATNTATTATTATTTTACGGACAATCAGAACAATTTATTAAATATATAATTACTGATATGGGTAACGATAACTTTACAAAATTTATAAAAGATCTAAAATCNGGGAAATCTATAAATAATGCAATGCTTGATACTTACGAATTAGACAAAACAGGATTAGAAAATAAATGGAGAAAGCATATAGGCGCTTCATTAATTTCAACATCCATCATAAAACCAAAATCCCCCATATCTCCAATCATTAAACCTTATACTCTAGACGAAGTAATTACTAACTCAAAAAAAGTTACAGAGAAAAATAAAAATTCTTCAATCTCAACTAAAGAAAAGGAAACAAAATCACAAAATCAAATAACAAAAGAAACAAATAACAACAGTAGTTGCGGGTTATCNCAATCAAATGATGTGGTAATTCTNTTATCATTACTATTTATTTTTATCCCGTTCAGATTAAAAAAAAATAATATTATCTAGTTCTGGGATTTAAAACATCACTCAAAGAATCTCCCAATAAATTCCAGCAAATAATAAGTAAAAACACTACTATTCCAGGGCCAATCAACAACCATGGTTCTTCTCTTAACACACTAATACTTCCTCCTTCAAGTAGCATACGTCCAAGGCTGGGTCGTGGAGGTTGAATTCCCAAGCCAAGCCAACTTAATATTATTTCCGTTCCTACCAAAGCTCCCATACCCATAGTTATTGAAACAACTAGCGGGCTAATAGCATTAGGCATCAAATGTAAAAATAAAATTCTTGAAGTAGAGGCACCAATAGATTTAGCAGAATCAATATATTGATTCTGTTTTATACTTAAAACCTGAGCTCTCATTAATCTTGCAGTTCCAATCCATCCAAAACTTACTAATGCTAAAGATATAACAAGATAATCTACTATCCCTGTTTTTACCAAACCATTAATATTATAAGCATCTTCAAGGTAACGTATAAAACCCAAAATTCTAGGACGTAGAGTAGCAGCTAAAATAATCACAAGTAAAATATCAGGAAAAGATGATGAAATTTCACCTATTCTCATAANTAAGGAGTCTACTCTNCCGCCTCTGTAACCAGAAATTAAACCTAAGCCAACTCCTATAAATATGCCTCCGGTTAAAATGGCTACAAATGTAATAATAACAGTATTTTGCACTCCCCATAAAACTCTGGTGAAAACATCTCTTCCTGCACGGTCAGTTCCCATCCAATGTTCAATACTAGGTGGTTTTTTGATATTACTATAATCTTGTGCAGTATATTCATAAGGAGCAATAAGAAATGCAAATATACCACTAAAATAAATAATTATTAGTATCGCAATGCAAACTACAGCAATTTTTTTCCTGAACAATCTTGACATAGCTGTCATGAAATGCCCCTTTGACTGAGTAATATTTTTATTCATTTGTATCTTATCCTTGGATCAATTATTGAATAAGAAATATCCGCCATCAAATTAGCTATAACAAATGCAGTTGCTCCAATAAGTGTAATAGCCATAATTACCGGATAATCTCTGTTAAAAATAGATTCAACACTAAATCTTCCGATACCAGGTATTCCCATAATAGTTTCAGTTATAAATGCTCCTCCTAATAAACCGGCTAATGAGAAAGCTAATATAGTTACAATAGGAATAATTGAGTTCCTAAATACATGTCTAGTACTAACTGTAAAGAAATGAAGTCCTTTAGATTGGGCTGTTCGTATATAATCCTGCCCCAATACATCCAATGTTGTGGCCCTCATTATTCTGATCATACCAGCGACTCCAGGTATTCCCATTGCTAATGCAGGTATTATTATCCTGGAATCAAATATCCCACCCCATCCCGAACAAGGTACTAGATTTGTTTTTAAGCATCCTATCCACAATAAAAAAGGAATAGTAATCATAATTGGTATAGACATAAAAAAAACTGAAAAAGATACAATCAAAGGATCTATCCATGTCCCTTGCTTATGAGCTATATAAAAACCTAAAGGCAATCCTATTGAAATACTTATCAGCAAAGCTACAAGACTCAATTTTGCTGAAACTATTATTTTTGGAGCAATTAAACTTGAAACTGATCTGCCTCTAAAACGCAAACTTTCACCAAAATCACCTTTGGATGCACTTTGAATATATTTGTAAAACTGAACCAAAACAGGCTTATCCAAACCCATTTCAGATCTGATTCTTTCTGCAACCACAGGATCATATTTTGTCCCCATCATTACCTCTACAGGGTCACCAGGGCCAAACCTTCCTAATATAAAGGTTATAAAAGCAACTGCAATAAGCAGAAAAGGAATCCATACTAATCTGCCAACTATATACTTCCACATAATTATTACTTATAAATTAATTAATCAACAATTTCAACTAAAGAATATTTAGGAACACTCATTGGGGTAAGTTTGTAATTTTTAACTCTTTGATTTATCAAAACATATCTATCTCCCGGAAACCATAAAGGTATCCACGGAGCTTCATCTACAATTATTCTTTCCGCTTTATTATACATTTGCATTCTGTTATTTAAATCCTGTTCAGTCCTTGCTGATTCTAAAAGTTTATCTACCTCTTCATTTTTGTATCCATTATGATTTGTAGATTTTGTAGAATGAAAATTAATATCTAAAAAGTTTTCCGGATCAGGGTAGTCTGCAATCCATCCAAGCCCTGAAAAAAATTGTAATTCTTGCTTGTTTAACATCTGTAAAAATGTAGCCCATTCTACTTGCTGAATTTCAACTTCAATACCTAATGTTTGCTTCCACATCTCAATTATAACTTCAATATCTAAGCCTGAACTGCCTCCTGTACCAGGTACAGATAAAATTATTCTTGGTAAATCATTAATGTTAGAATATTTTGATTTCGCCAACATATCTTTTGCTAATTGTTCATTAAATTTCAACCCATCAATAGTTTTATCGTATCCAGGGAAGCCAGGAGGTAAAATCCCATAAGCAGGTTTAACCAAATCAGATAATACTTCAGTTGCAATCAATTCTTTATTAATAGCATGAGCTAAAGCTTGCCTGAAATATTTATCATCAAAAGGAGGTTTTTGTACATTGAAACCAATATAGTACTGAGAAAAACTTAATGGTGCTATTACTACATCTTTATTTAAATCACTAGATGGATCTAAAACTCTTTCTAAATCTGCCATCCCGACACCAGTTAAATCAATTTCACCATTTTCATACATAGCCATAGATTGTCCTCCAGCCAAATTCATAGAAACATATTCTATTTTTGCAGGTTCTCTATACCAGTCTGAGTTTCTTTTTAACAATAATTTTTCCCCTATAAGGTACTCATCAAGCATAAAAGGGCCAGATCCATTAGGTGAATCTGTCCAATTTTTATTTTTCACATTTTCTGAATCCAAAACAAAAGAAACAGGATAAGTCAATTTCGCTAAAAAGTATGCTTTGGGAGAATCTATATTGATTTCTATAGTTAATTCATTAATTAATTTGATACCTGAAATTTTATCTGTCTTACCATCAATTACTTCTTTCACACCCACTATATCACCAAGGTAATCTTCTGCTGTAATAGAAGTTGTAGCGGGGTTTGCAGCTCTATTAAATGACCAAATAAAATCTTCTGCTGTTATTTTTTTTCCATTATGAAATTTTGCATTATCTCTAAGTTTAAAAGTATATTTCATACCATCATTACTGATATCCCAGGATTCTGCTATATCAGGAATAATTTGTAGATTTGTATCCAATGAAACAAGTCCACTATAAATCTCTAATATTATCCCAGCTGAAGTAGAGTCTTGAGCTCTGTGAGGGTCAAGTGTTGGTGGATCAGAATATAAAACATTAAGCTGTTTACCTGCAAATACTATATTCTTATTTGCTTTCTTAATACTTGTTTCTGATTCATTATTTTTATTATTTTCTGATGAAACTTTTTCAGAAGTATTAGTGAACTGATCAACATTTTTTTCCTCAGAATCACTAGAACATGATATCAAAAAAATTAGTAGCAGAGATGAAAATATAACTTTGAATAATAATTTGTTTTTGCAGATCCACATATTTAAATTCCTGTTTGAATTGATTTAAATTTTATTTTATTAATAATTTATTAAGTAATTATTAATTTTTACTCATTCTCAAATAATTATCAATAAATTCATTAATATCTCCATCTAGTATTTTATCAGGATCGGATGATTCATAATCAGATCTATGATCTTTAACCATTTTATAAGGATGTAAGACATAACTTCTTATCTGGTTACCCCATTCAGCAGAAATATGAGGCCCTCTAATTTTCTTTTCATTCTCTTCTCTTTTCTTTAATTCCAATGATAATAATCTAGACTTCAATATTCTCATTGCTATTTCTTTATTCTGAGCCTGAGATCTTTCATTTTGACATGAAACTTTAATACCGGTGGGTATATGTGTAATTCTTATTGCGGTAGAATTTTTTTGAACACTCTGCCCGCCTGCTCCACCAGCTTTAAAAGATTCTATATTTAAATCATCTGATTTTAATTCTATTTCAACATCAGATTCAATTTCAGGTAAAGTTTCAACTAACACAAAAGATGTATGTCTAGCATTATCAGAATCATACGGAGATAATCTGACAAGTCTATGCACACCCTTCTCGCTCTTTAATAAACCATACACATTATTTCCTTTAATATGAATTGTGGTACTTTTTATCCCAGCTTCATCTCCTTTAGAAATTTCAAGAATTTTAGATGTCATATTCATTTTTTCAGCCCAACGTAAATACATTCTCATAATCATACTGGCCCAATCCTGGGACTCTACACCACCTGCTCCAGCATGAATTGAAATGATAGCATTTCGTACATCATATTTGCCATCAAATAAAGTTTTAAGTTCTAAATTACCAATATTCTTTTCTAATAAATCAATAGAATTTAAAATTTCTTCCTCAAATGAATTATCATTTTCATCAATAGACAAAATAATTAATTCTTTTAATGATTTAAGGGAGGATATAACACTATTAATATCATTTAATTGAGATTCATAATATCCCAATTCTTTAGAAATATTTTGCGCTTTGGTAGAATCATTCCAAAACCCATCGGACATAGTTATAGAACTTAATGCATTAATTTTAGAATGTAGTTTATCAATTTCAAAGCCTCCCCCTTAAACTATCAAAACGCTTTTCTAATTTATTAATAAATGTTAGAGTATTTTCCATGTTCAATTTGAATCAAATAATTTGATATTATAACTATCAAAATCAATAGTTTAAAGCTATTACAATATACTTGATTAAAAAAAATGCTAGATATCTTAATAAATAATGCAATGATAGTCGACGGAAGTGGTAATCCGGGTTATTTTGCAGATATTGGAATAAAAAACAACAAAATTGAAATATTCAAATATAAACAACCAAACTTGAATTCAAAGAAAACTATTGATGCAGATGGAATGGTATTATCTCCGGGTTTCATTGATTTTCATGCTCATTCCGGTTTAAGAATATTAGATGAACCATTACACGAACCAAAAGTAACACAAGGAATAACCACAGAATTAATTGGAGTAGATGGAAATTCATATGCCCCTTTTAAATCAAAAGAAGATTTACATGAATTCATTGAATTAAACTCTGGATTAGATGGTACTATATCCCAAGATGTTTTTTGGCCAACTGTAGAGTCATATTTACAGGCATTTCATGAAAAAACAGCTGTAAATATTGCTTATCTGGTTGGTAACTCAGTACTAAGGATAAACACAATAGGATGGGAAAATAAAAAAGCCTCAAGAAAAGATATAGATAACATGAAATCTATTCTAAGGGAATCGATGGAAGAAGGGGCATTTGGAATGTCTACCGGATTAGAATATCCTCCGGGTAATTTTGCTGACACAAATGAATTAATTGAATTATCAAAAGAAGCAACAAATCTAGGGGGTATTTATCATACTCATGTAAGATATGAATTGGGAGATAAATTTTTAGATCCTTTCAAAGAAGCAATTACAATAGGTGAAAAAAGTAATATCCCTGTACATATCACTCATTTATATCAAAGTTCATATTCAAAAGGTGGGTCTTCTAAAATTCTAGGATTAGTTGAAGATTCCAGAGAATCAGGATTAGATGTTACATTTGATAGTTATCCATATATTTATGGTAGTACAAGATTGATAATTATGTTGCCAGACTGGACTAAAGATGGCGGCGTAAAAACTCTTAAATCAATTCTTAAATCTAAAGAATTAAGAACTCAGTTAAAAAAAGAAGTTACTCCCAGGGCATTGAGCTGGGAACAAGTATGGTTAACATATTTCAAATTACCAAAAAATCATAGATATGAAGGCTTATCAGTAGGAGAAATTTCAAGATCAAGAAACCAACATCCTATAGATACAATATGTGAAATTTTAATTGAAGAAGATCTACAAACTTGTTATGTTGCTTTAGGTGCAAACGGTAATACTATACCTCATTTTATTAATCATCCCCTATCTATGGTTGGAAGCGATGCAGTCTTATTAGGAGACTTCCCAAGTCCCAGAACATACGGATGCTTCCCAACTATAATTTCAGAATATGTAAGAGAAGAAAAGCATATGTCCTTAGAATATGCGATAAGAAAAATCACTTCTTTCCCTGCGCAAAGACTTGGTATTTCAGATAGAGGGCTAATTAAAAACGGATTCAAAGCAGATTTAACAATTTTTGATTTGAATAAAATTAAATCTAAAGCAACAAAAGATAATCCCAAACAATTTGCTGAGGGGATAGAATATGTATTAGTAAATGGAAATCTTGTAATTGATAAAGGGAAACACACAAAAACTTTAAAAGGACAGGCTCTTAAAATTA
>NZNN01000013.1 GCA_002694895.1 Chloroflexota bacterium | reverse complement strand
GTTCCTAGTGCAAGAAACGGTTTGTTATCTTTAGATATTATTGTTGGAGTCATTGAGGATAAGCTTCGTTTATATGGTTGAATTGAATTAGCATTTCCTGGATGTGGATCAAATAAGAGCATACAATTATTTAACATCATTCCTGTCCCTTCAACTGCTACCTTACTTCCAAACGCATTGTTTATTGTTTGTGTCATAGAAACAATATTGCCTTCACTGTCAGCAACATTGAAGTGAGTTGTATTATTACTATCATTATCTAGGAAATTATTAGTGAATTTGTATGATTGAGCTTTATTTAGATTTATTTCATTAGCTCTTTCTAAAGCGTATTTTTTAGATATAAGTCCATTTATAGGTATATTTACATATTCTGGGTCTCCTATATATTTATATCTATCTGCAAATACTATCTTGAAAACTTCGGAAATAATATGAATTCTTTCAGGATCAAAAATATTATATTTCTCAATATTAAAGTTTTCTAAAATATTCAGCATTTGTATAAGACATATCCCACCACTGCTAACAGGGCCTACAGAATTGATTTTATAACCCTTATAATTTCCTACTATAGGTTCTCTGTAAAATATTTTCTGGTGTTTTAGATCATCTAATGTAACCAAACCTCCATTTTTTTTCATTTCATCTTCTATATGTTTCCCTAGTTCTGCTTCATGTAAATAAGCTGCACCATATTTCGATATTCCTTCTAGGGTTAAAGCGTAATTAGGGTTTTTGATTATTTCTCCAGCCTCAGGAGCTTTTCCATTTGGGAGATATATATTTGTACTTTCTTTGTAATTAGATAATTCATTAATATTATCTTTTATGATGTCTGACAAATAATTAGTTACTCTGAAACCGTTACGTGCAATATTTATTGATGGTTGAATGACTTCATTTAAATTGAAGTTACCATATTTTTCTACTAAATGAGTCCATGCTAGTAAATTTGCAGGTGTTCCTACAGAAAGATATCCATTTTGATTTAATTGATCTTCAACATCAAAATATTGAGCCAGATCATTACTTATTGGATTATACATTCTTTCATGCGCAGCTCCTGGGGCAGATCCATATCCGTCTATAGTAGAAAAACCTTCATTAGGTCTAAAAAAATTTGTAAAACCGCCACCAAAAGGTCCTACCATCATTGGTTCTACCACTGATAGTGCAAATGCTGTCCCTACTGCTGCATCAAAAGCATTGCCTCCGGATGAAAGGATAGATATTCCAACAGATGATGCAACGGGATGGTTAGATGTAACTACACCTTGTGACGCCGATATTGATTGTTTTCGAGTAATTAAATCCATTGAATTGAAATATAATAATTAAAATATTTTATAAATGATTAGATAACAATAGATGGATATAAGTCAATCTCTAGAGAAAAAAATTATTGATATTGTTGGAAAAGATTTTGTTTTTATAGATAAACAAGATATGGTTGTTTATGAAAGTGATGGTACACATGATAAAGGAATGCCAGATTTTGTAGTGTTGCCAAGAACTACAGAAGAAATTTCAAAACTTGTTATATTGGCAAACGAATTTAAAATACCAATTATAGCNCGTGGTTCTGGAACAGGATTAAGTGGAGGGGCAGTCCCAATACATGGNGGTTTAGTNATTTCTTTAAATAGAATGAATNCTATTATTGATATNGATGTTGANTCNTCAACAGCAACAGTTGAAGCAGGTGTTATAAATCTTGAAATAAGTAAAAAAGCTTCGGAATATGGATTGTTTTATGCACCNGATCCTTCAAGTCAGCAAGCATGTTCTATNGGAGGAAATATTGCTGAAAANTCCGGAGGNCCTCATTGNNTGGCATACGGAGTNACAACTAACCACGTATTAGCTNTTGAGGTTGTTCTTCCAGATGGTGAAATTACNTGGTTTGGAGATTTTAATAAGGAAGTGCCAGGAGTNGATTTNAGAGGGTTNTTTATTGGTTCTGAAGGNACATTTGGTATATGTACGAAAGTAGTTGTTAAACTTTTACAAAAACCTCAGGATGTCAAAACAATTTTAATTGCATTNAGTAGTATNCAGGATGCAGCTAATGCAACTACAGCAATAATTGGTGCTGGAATAATCCCAGCCGCTATTGAAATGATGGATAAAACNGCTTCAGATGCAGCTGAAGAAGGAACAAATGCAGGTATTCCTAAAAATTCTGATACAGTCTTATTAATTGAAATTGAAGGTTTTAAAAGTGATATTAATGATCAGGAAAAATTAATTTCTGATGTAATATATGAATTTAATCCAATAGACATAAAAATTGCAAAAAATGATCAGGAACGTGATTTGTTTTGGAAAGCGAGAAAAGGAGTATTAGGTGCTTTAGGCAGAATTGCTCCAAACTATTTTTTGGTTGATGGTACAGTTCCTAGGACAAAATTGTCTTCTGTGTTATCAGAAGTAAGCATTCTGGCTAAAAAATATAATCTTATTGTTGCAAATGTTTTACATGCAGGAGACGGGAATTTACACCCTTGTATAATTTTTGATCAGCAAATCCCAGGAAATACTGAAAAAGCTTTGAAATTAGGTGGGGATATATTAAAAGTATGCGTTGAAAATGGAGGAGTACTGAGTGGAGAGCATGGTATTGGATATGAAAAACGTGATTATATGCCATTATTATTTTCAGAAACTGATCTTAATAATATGAAGATGTTAAAAAATATTTTTGATCCTGAAGGTTTATTTAATCCAGGTAAAATATTCCCTGTAGAGTGAGTAAAATTGAAAATTACAAACGATCACAAAACAATAAATAATCATTATCCTGATAGTAAAAAAGAATTTTCAAAAATTGTTAATGAACTCTACAAAAATAAGCAAAAAATGATTATTTTGGGTGGGGCAACTAAAACTCAGTATGAAAATCCCTATAGCTCAGTACACAATGTATTTACTTCTCAATTGAATAAAGTTATTGATTATAATCCTGCTGATTTAACAGTTACCGTTGAATCAGGCATCAAAGTTGAATCCCTTATGAATCTGTTGTCTGAAAATAATCAATATTTAGGATACATATTACCTAACAAAAAACTAAGTTCTATTGGAGGAAGTACGGCATACGGGTATTCTGGAAATTATAGATTTAATGATATTCATATTAGGGATTCTATTATTGGAATTGAAGCAATGAATTATAATGGTGATTTCATGAAATCAGGAGGACAGGTTGTTAAAAATGTCAGCGGATATGATTTACATAAACTTTATATAGGTACTCAAGGTGCGTTTGGGCCAATTTATTCAATTTCTTTTAAAGTTTATCCTAAACCTAATTATCAAACACAAGTAATAGTTGGTTTTGACAATTATGAAGATGTCTTAAATATTACAAAAAAATACCTACCATTAAATTGGAATATTCCCAGATTAGCAATTTATAGTTCGAATAAACATAAAACAAAATTATATGAATTATTTTGTAATATAAGTGGTACTAAAAATGTTGTTGATTATATTAAGAAATCAATTACTCAAGATGTTAAATTAAATAATGGTAATTTCGAAGAAATAAATAATAATTCTGATATATCAGTAAATTTAGATGATTTTGGATATAACTTGAAGGATGAGCAGTTATCAATCAGAATTCTTTCTTCTAAGAACTCTGATTTTCAGCATATAATAAATTATTTTAAAAATTGTAAATTGAATTTTCAATTTTTAGTAACTCCTTCTATTGGTAGTATCTCTATATTAATTGAAAATAATGATAATATTTTGTCATATATTGATGAAATTGCAGAAATTTCACAACTAAACAATTATAGAATAATTATAGATCGTGTAAATTTATCTTTACAAAATAAAATACGAAATAAATTTAAAAATAATGATAATCAACCTATAAAAAATTTAACTACATTGCTTAAAAAAAATTATGACCCTCAAAATTTATTCAGTTCCGGAAAATTCATATGATAATTAAAGAACATATTGAAAGAGTAAAAGATGAAGTTTATAAATGTGTTCATTGTGGTTTTTGTCTTACTGCTTGCCCAACTTATTTGGTCAGTGGTTTAGAAACCGAATCTCCAAGAGGAAGAATTTCATTAATGAAAGCTACAATTGAGGATCAAATTGTTCCTGATCAGAATACTTTTTTACATTGGGATAGATGCATACAATGCAGAGCATGTGAACCCGCATGTCCATCTGGTGTTAATTATGGGTTGTTGATTGAATCAACTAAAGAAGGAATAAATGTAGTAAGAAGTAAATCTAGATTATATAAATTTATATTTAAAATAATATTAAAGTTAGCTATTTCAAATAGATTTATAAATTTTAATTCATATATATTTCGAATTTGTAAAAAAGTTAATTTATCAAATATTTTTAATAAATTAAAAATATCGCGACTTTTACCTAATTTCATAAAAACTTTAGAAAGCATGATTCCCAATGTATATGGGAAGCCTTTGAAATTTGGCTCATATTTAACTTCTAATTCGATAAAAAAAGAAAAACTTGGGTTTTTCAGAGGATGTATTATGCCTGGTATTCACGGTGAAAATATGAGGTCGTCTGTAAATTTATTAAATTTACTAGGTTATGATGTCATTATTCCTGAATCACAGGTATGTTGCGGTTCATTAAATTCTCATAACGGAGATATGGCTACAACAATAGAATTGGCCAAATTAAATATAGATTTATTTTTGAAGGCTGACTATAAATATTTAATTATATCTGCTGCTGGATGTGGTACAAGAATTAAAGAATATTCGCAATTATTTGAAGAAGGATCTGAATATTGGGATAAATCTATTCAATTAAAGAATAAAACATATGATATTCATCAGTTTTTATTTGAAAATATTGAAACACCACCAAAGGGATTTATTAATAAAAATGTGGGATATCAACCAGCCTGTCATTTATTGAATACTCAGAAAATTGATGAACCTCCTATTGAATTAATTAAAATGATTCCAGGAATAAATTTTGTTCCAATTCCATCAAGCAATATATGCTGTGGTGCAGGTGGGGCTTATTCAGTAACTCAGCCTAAATGGTCTAAAATGGTTTTAAATAAAAAAATTAATGAAATTAAAGATTCTCAATTGGACATAATCACAGTTTCAAATCCTGGGTGTTTTATACAATTGCAGGGAGGATCTGAAATGTTAAAATTAAAAACGGAAGTTATGTATGTTACGGATTTACTTTATAATTCTTATATAAAAGGAGTTGATTGATGGATTTAGGTTTAAAAGATAAAGTAGCGATAATAACAGGTGGAAGTGATGGTATAGGAAAAGCTGCCGCCATTTCTATGATTACTGAAGGTACTAAAGTAGCCATAGTGGGACGAACACAATCGAAACTTGATTTGGCAGTTGCTGAAATCAAAAAACTTACAAATGGAAATGTGATCGGAATTTCCGCTGATGTATCGGTTGAAGCTGATGTACAATCGATGGTGAATAAAGTTATTTCAGAATTTGGTCAAATTGATATATTGGTAAATAATGCTGGGACATCTTCAGCCACTACGTTAGAGCTGATGACAGATGATGATTTGAAAGTTGATTTTGGAATAAAAATTTATGGTGCAATCTATTGCGCCCGAGCTGTACTACCTTATCTGAAAAAATCTGATAATGGTGTCATTATAAATACAACAACTCCCGGAGGTAAGGCATCTGCCCCTGGAACTCAACCTACATCTTTATCTCGTGCTTCAGGAATTTCACTTACCAAATCTTGGGCAGGAGAATTGGCAAAATTTAATATACGTGTTAACACCGTTTGTGTTGGCGTATTAAAATCGGGACAGCACAGAACAAGATGGGAAGCGGCAAATGCAAAAGATCCTGATTATACATTAGATGATCATTGGCAAGTCGTTGGAAAAAATGTTCCACTTGGCAGAATAGGAGAGGCTGAAGAAGTGGGAGATGTAATGTGTTTTCTTGCTTCGTCTAAAGCTAGCTATATAACCGGCACTGCTATTAATGTTGACGGAGGTTCATCACCTGTAGTTTAAAAAATCATATAAACTGATTTTGAGATTCTTGTCTTAGGGCATGATCTAATAAAACTATAGCTACCATTGATTCAACCATAGGCACTGCTCTTGGTAATACACATGGGTCATGTCTGCCACGACCTTTAAATTCAATTTCCTGTCTATCATTAGTAACAGTTTGTTGAGATTTCATGATTGTCCCTGTTGGTTTGAAAGCAGCTCTTAAAATTATATTTTCACCATTTGTAATACCACCCTGAATACCTCCGCTGTTATTGGTTTTTGTCCTTATAATNTCGTTATTGATATAGAATTCATCATTATGCTCAGAACCCATAAGTTTAGTCCCATTAAATCCTGATCCTACTTCAAATCCTTTACATGCAGGGAGTGAAAGTAATGCTTTTGCAAGATCAGCTTCAAGTTTATCAAAAACTGGTGACCCTAATCCTACAGGTACATTTCTACATACTAGTTCAACTGTTCCACCAAGAGAATCACCTTCTTTACGTACTTCTTTAATTTTATTAATCATAGTAGNAGCTGTTTTATTATCAGGACATCTTACAATATTTTGCTCAACATCATTTAATGTCACTGTGTCAGTATTTACTTTAGCTGTAATGTTTTTTATAGATTTAACGTATCCTATTATTTCTATGTCATACTTCATTTTAAGAATTTTTTTTGCTATTGCACCTGCTGCCACTCTTCCTATAGTTTCNCTTGCACTTGCTCTGCCTCCTCCTTTCCAATTTCTTATCCCATACTTTGCATCATAGGTGTAATCAGCGTGNGATGGTCTGTAAATNTTTTTCAAAGATTCATAATCTTTACTNTTTGCATCTTNATTTGTAACAGAAATATGTATTGGGGATCCTAAAGATTTCCCTTCGAAAGTNCCNGATAATATTTCAGCTATATCAGATTCTTTTCTTTGGGTAGTAATTTCACTTTGCCCAGGTCTTCTTCGATTAAGTTCGAATTGAATTTCACTTTCATTAATTTCAATTCCTGGCGGGCAGCCATCTATTGTGACACCAACAGCTGTCCCATGTGATTCACCCCATGTTGTTATTTTAAATATCTGTCCAAATGTATTTGACAAGCTATTTCCTTGTTAATTTATTTTTTAGTATTTTATACTACCACTACTATTAGAATTTTGATACGATTCATTTTTATCCATGTTTTTATGGGCTTGAGTGAACATTCATGAGAACCTCGTTGTATAACGTGAGAGTTTTCTTGCTCAAGCCCTAATTAAGATCTTATTTTGAAATCGAAAATTAAAATTAATAAATCTAAATATTTTTCTTTCTTGCAATGTACTAAAAAACTTTATTTAGATCTAAATGCTGATATTAATCCTTGGACAAATAATCCAAATCGTTCATTTAATAAAAATATGATGATGGGCTATGTAAAAGATTATTTTGTAACTAANTTGNAAAATATTAATCTAAAACAAATTTTCGATGAAGATGAATTTTTAGATAACATTAATAACAATAATAATTTTATTTCATTTGGATTAAATTTAAAATTTGAAGATTTAAGTATGAAATATGATGTTATAACTAAAGTTGATAATATGATAAATATTTATTTGGCAAAATCAGCAATTTATACAAAATCTTACTATATAAAAGAACTTACATTACAAAAGTTTGTGATAAGTAAATTAACTGATGTTCCTTCTATATCTAATTTGATTTTAATTAATAATGATTATGAATTTACCAAATCTGATATAAATTTAGATCAATATTTAAATATTGTTGAATGTGAATCAAGGATAAATAATGAAGATTTTATTGAAGTGGAAAATAATTTGAAAGAAATAAGGAGAGAAACCACTAAAATTAAAATACCGGAGATTGAAATAGGACCACATTGTAAAAGTCCATATCAATGTAATTATTTTGATCATTGTAGAATTAATATGCCATATTACCATGTAGAACAAATTCCAAATCAGTCAAAAGATCAGAAACAAAAAATAAATGCTTTNGGTATTAAAGATATAGCAAAATTGCCTGAAATTAACTGGTTATCTGATATCCAAAATAGAACTATAAGTTCAGTAAAGCATTCTAAAGNATATATTAAACCAACTCTTGGCTCATCTCTTGCAAAATTGAGTTTCCCTTTATATTTCATGGATTTTGAAACTATTATTTCACCTTTACCAGTTTTNCAGAATTCTTTTCCTTTTCAACCTCTTCCTTGTATGTGGTCTTTGCATAAATTAGGTAATAAAGATGGAAATTTGTTATATGATAATTTTTATGATTTCTCAGGAAATGATCCCAGGAAAGATTTTATTATAAAATTAATTGATATTTTGGGAGACTCAGGAGATATATTAATTTATTCAGATTATGAAAAACGTATATTACATCAAATTATATTGAGTTATCCTGAACTGAAGAAAGATATTGAAAATATAATATCAAGATGTGTTGATATGCTGAAATTAGTAAGAGAAAATTATTATCATCCTGGATTCAGGGGTAGTTTTTCTTTAAAGTCTGTATCAAAAATTTTACCTGAAGGTGATATTTATAATTCAGAATATGTTAATTCAGGTGATGATGCTTCAACGGTGTTAATGCAACTAATAACAGGGAAAATTAAAGAAGAATTGATTCCCATTTATGAGCAAGAATTAATAAATTATGCTGAAAAAGATACTTTAAGTTTAGTAAATTTATATAATCATTTGATTTCTGTTACATAATTCATGCATTTTAGTTCTTGTAAAATATTATGTTCATGTTATACTTTTCGCAAACTTAAGGAGGCAAAGATGAAAAAAATTCTTTCTTTACCATATATTTTTGTTTTGGTATTAAGCTTAATGTTAGTGGGATGCCAAGGTGAAACAATTAAAATTGGTACATTGTTAGACAAAACAGGAGATTTAGGTAACTATGGTCCACCTATGGAAGTAGGAGCTGATCT
>NZNN01000012.1 GCA_002694895.1 Chloroflexota bacterium | reverse complement strand
TTATTGGCTAAAACAGCAATGTTATAGGGAATAAGATAATTTCTTGCATATCCATTTTTTACTTCCTTAATATCTCCACCTAATGCAACACCAGGAACATCTTTTAAAAACAAGACTTTCATATTGTTTGTCTCCAAATTTAGGAATAATTTATTTTAATTATAGAGAAGGGATTATAACATAATATGAATAAGTAGTAATAATATAAGAAACATAGAATTAAACAAATTGACATATTTTCAACTTAGAACTAAAATTCCTATGTTAATATTAATAATATAAAAATTATGTTAAGAATAAGATTATCAAGAACAGGAAGAAAAAATCAACCTAGCTATAGAATAGTTGTAGCTGATCAAAAAGCATCGAGGGATGGAGCGCATGTCGATCGTATAGGACATTATAATCCAACCACTGATCCAACTACTCTTCAAATTGATTCTGCTAAAGCCGAAAAATGGCTAGCTCACGGCGCACAACCATCTGAAAGAGTTTCTAAATTATTCAAAAAAGAAGGGATAATTAAATAATGAAAGAACTACTTGAATACATTGCAAAAGCATTAGTTGAAAACCCTGATGAAGTTGAAGTTATTCAGGAAGAAGAAGAAGAAGGTAAAATAGTACTAAAGCTTAAAGTCGCTGATGAGGATAAAGGAAGGATTATTGGAAAAAGAGGAAGAATTGCCGAATCAATTAGAGCTATACTAAGAGTTAAAGCTGTAAAAACTGAAAAACACGTATTTTTAGATATAGTTTAAAAAACTGTATATGAAAAATCCTAATTATCCAAAAGAAATTATAGTTGGGAAAATAATAGGTGCGAGAGGAATTAAAGGTCAATTAAAAATTCGATCTGAATCAGATAACCCAAATAGATTCACTACAAATACAGAAATTTTAATTGATAATAAAAAATACACCATTAACAAAGTTAATAGTGATGAAAAAAAACAATTAATTTATATTAATATAACTAATATTAATGATAGAAATTCTGCCGATAAGATTGTTGGAGAATTAATAAAAGTCCCAATTTCATCATTGCCAAAATTAAAGGACAAAAATACATATTATTATTTCCAAATAATTGGTTTAGATGTTTTAGATGAATTAAATACAAAAATAGGCAAAGTCATCAATATTATGCCAAATGTAAATAATGACAATTATATAATTAAAACCTTTGATAACAAAGAAATCATAATTCCTTCAAAATCTGAATGGATTAAAAAAATCGACATATGTAATAATGTTATAAGTATTGTATTGCCAAAATATATTTAAGCAGAGGTAAAAATGTCTGGTCATTCAAAATGGGCAAATATAAAACACAGAAAAGGCAGAGTTGATGCCTACAGGGCTAAATTATTCACAAAATTATCTAGAGAACTTATTGTATCTGCAAAAGAAGGTGGCTATGACCCAAATCAAAATCCAAGACTAAGGATAGCCATCCAAAAAGCTAAAGATAGTAATATGCCAAATGACAGAATTACTAAAAATATTGAAAAATCTAGCGGGAAAGGAAAAGATTTTGAACAAATTTTTGAATCACAGTATGAAGGTTATGGACCTGATGGTACTGGATTTATAGTCAAAACTCTTACTGAAAATAAAAATAGAACAATATCTGCTCTAAGATCCTCATTTACAAAATCTGGTGGAAATCTTGCAGAATCAGGAGCAGTGTCTTGGCAATTTGAGGAAAAAGGGTTAATTCTTTTAGATACCATGTCTGAAAACAATGAAAATTTAATGCTTGATGCAATTGATTTAGGAGCAGAAGATGTAAGTGTATCAGAAACCACTGTAGAAATAATTTCCGGTATATCAGAACTGGAAGCAATCAAAATCAATTTAGAAAGTAAAAATTACAAAATCAATACATACGAAATAACCATGATACCAAAATCTTCAATTATGCTAGATCATCAAAAATCAATAAAAATATTAAAATTATTAGATGTACTTAATGACTTAGATGATGTTCAAAAAGTATTCACAAACGCAGATTTCGAAGAAAGTGCTTTAACAGAATTTTCAGAATCTTTATCTTAGTATGAATAATAAAATTATAAATAAAAAAATAACAATCGAACTATATGATGTTCCCCCACCTGAAATAAGGGGAAACTCCAGGGCGCATTACAAAATAATGAGAAACATTAATAGGCAGCGAAGAGAAACAGCAAAATTTCTTACACTAGATGCAATGCAAGAAACAGGTATAAAAACGTTAAAACCAAGAATAATGGTCCATTATCATTTTTATAATACGAGAGAAATTGATCTTGATAATTTAATAATAGGAATGAAATGTACATTAGATGGTATTGTTGATTCAGGGCTTATTGAAGATGATAGTCCTTCTAAAGTAAAGTTGGAAGCTGAATTTTCGTTATGTAAAAAAAANGAAAAAAAAACATTAATAACATTAGCTGAAATATGATTGAATCAATATTTGGGAAAATAGTATCTATAACTAATAANGATCTGGTNATCAATGTTGGCCCTATAAATTTATCTGTATTAATCCCTTCTTCAGATAAATATTTAANCCTAAAAAGTGGGGATGATATCAAAATAAACACATTCCTCGATGTTAAAGAAGATAGTTTAACTTTAATTGGATTTTTAGAAAGTAATGAAAGAAAACTTTTCCAAAAACTTATTATTGTTAAGGGAGTNGGTTCTAAAGTAGCTATATCAATTTTATCAACAATAACACCAGATGAAATAATAGAATCAGTTGCGAGCAACAATCATAATATTCTAAAACAAGTATCAGGTATTGGAGAAAAAACTGCAAAATTAATTTTGCTACAACTTCAAGGGCAGCTAGATAATATTCCACATAAAACTAATAATTTAGATCTTGATACACAAATAGAGGCAACACAAGCTGTGCAAGCATTAGGTTACCCACCTGATCAAATAAAAAAAATAATTAATGAAATAAATTTATCAGATCAATATAAACAATCTTTAACATCTGAAGAATTGATAAGAATAGTACTGGATAAAATTTCAATTACATATGACTAATCTTATAATTTTCTTAATAATATATTAATAAAATAAATCTGTTACTTAATAAATTCTGAATAAACATATGAAAACTCTAATTATTATAATTTCAACATTNTTCTTAATATCATGTACAACTGCTTTAAATACTAATCAAAATACTTNAGGTACAGACTTAGATAAACAATCCTCAGTAAATAAAANTAAAGAAAATAATANATTTGANAACCTTCAACTACTTAAAGCTAAAGAATCTCAATTAAATATAATTTATNCAACCTCCCTTCCTTCAATTGTTCATATAAAAGTGCGGCAAACAGTTCAAGGTTTTTTTCAAAATCAAGAACGAACAGGNGAAGGATCCGGTTTTATTTGGGATACCGAAGGTAATATTGTAACTAATTATCACGTTGTAGCAAGTGCTTCAATAGTTGATGTAGAATTTGCGGACGGCTCNCAATATCCTGCTTCAGTAATAGGNCTTGATCCAAATTCAGATNTAGCNATTNTNAAAGTAAANTCNAATGGNAAAATTTTAACACCNCTGAATCTTGGNGATTCNACAAANGTNAAAGTTGGNAATCACACNATTGTAATNGGAAGCCCNTTTGGNCAAGAATTTAGTATGTCTAGTGGNATAGTAAGTGCNATNAAAAGAACNGTNCCNAGCCAAAACACTTTGTTTTCTATACCTAATGTAATACAAACAGATGCAGCCATAAATCCAGGAAATTCCGGAGGTCCACTATTAGATATTGAGGGCAATGTAATTGGGATAAATTCTCAAATAATTAGTAGAAGTGGAGGTAATCAAGGAATAGGTTTTGCAATACCTATAAATAGTGTTAAAAAAATTATACCAACTCTAATTAAAGGAGAAAAATTTGAGTATCCTTATATTGGTATAACGGGAATGGATCTTAACCCTAATCTTAAAAAAGCTTTAGCAATAGATTCTAATATTAAAGGCGTTATGATAGTAGATGTAGTAAAAGGTAGCCCCGCTGATTTAGGAGGATTATCAGGATANACAGGNACTGTTTCAGANAACGNTANCTCTTATCCNTCTGGNGGTGATATATTAACTGCTATAAATACCATACCTATCAAATCCATGAGCGATTTATTAANTTTATTATTTTCTGATTATAGNCCCGGTGATTCANTAACTTTTACAATTTTAAGAGATTCANNTTCATTNGATCTTGATATTACATTAATATCTAGNCCCCAATAATAAATNNCACTATTAATATATAATTTATTAATGGAAAAATTTAATGTAACAGATAAATTGCAACCNAAGGGAGATCAACCTAATGCAATAAAACAATTATCAGATGGCATTATTTCTGGTAAAAAAAGACAAACTTTACTTGGAGTAACAGGTAGTGGAAAAACNTTTACTATGGCCAGCATAATTGAAAAGGTGCAAAAACCAACTTTAGTATTAGCNCACAATAAAACTTTGGCAGCTCAACTAGCTATGGAATTTAAGGAATATTTCCCNGAAAATNCTGTNGAATATTTTGTTAGTTATTATGATTATTATCAACCTGAAGCATATNTNCCANCNCGAGATNTCTTGATAGAAAAAGAGGCTACNATAAATGAGGAAATTGATAAATTAAGNCATTCNGCCACAAAATCTTTATTAACNAAAAATGATGTGGTAGTTGTAGCATCTGTTTCAGCAATTTACGGACTTGGNGCACCTTCAGAATATATGGGGTTTATTCTAGATATAAAACTATCCGATAAAATTTCAATGAAANCCTTCNTNAAAAANCTAATNGAAATGCAATATGAAAGAAATGATTATGAATTTAAAAGAGGTAATTTNCGCGTCAGAGGTGATTCNNTAGAAATTATANTAGCATACGAAACGAATGCAATAAGATTTGAATTTTGGGGTGACANANTAGATAAAATAAAAAAAATTAACAGAATTACNGGAGAANTAATTTCTGAATTAGATTCTATATCAATTTATCCGGCNAGCCATTTCGTAACTAAAGAAGAAAAACTCAGACTGGCAATGAAAGGTATTCAAAAAGAATTAGATGAAGAATTAATTAAACTNAACAANGNAGGAAAAGCNATTGAATCAAACCGATTAAAAACCAGNACTATATTTGATCTTGAAATGATGGAATTAAATGGNTANTGTTCAGGNATTGAAAATTATTCAAGGCACTTAGATCAAAGGAAAGAAGGTACCAGGCCTTATACATTATTAGATTATTTTAGTAACGATTTTTTAATATTTATTGACGANTCACATATGACTATCCCTCAAATGAGNGGAATGTANAAAGGTGATAAATCTAGAAAAGATACTTTAGTTGAATATGGATTCCGATTNCCTTCTGCATTAGATAACAGACCNCTCAAATACGAGGAATTTAATTCNATCGCCAACCANATTATTTATGTATCTGCAACTCCAACTGAATATGAATTAAAAGAAAGTAANAATATTGTNGAACAAATAATAAGACCNACTGGGTTACTAGATCCAATAATTGAAGTAAGGCCAACTTTAAATCAAATTGATGATCTTATTAGTGAAATAAAANATAGNATCANNAAAAAAGAACGAACACTTGTTACTACACTAACTAAAAGAATGGCAGAAGAATTATCTGATTATATAGAAAGTGCTAATATTAAAACACATTATTTACACTCTGAAATTGATACATTNTCAAGAAGNCAGATTTTAACTGAATTCAGAAANGGTATATANGATGTNATAGTNGGAATAAATTTANTAAGAGAGGGATTAGANCTTCCNGAGGTAAGTTTAGTAGCAATTCTTGATGCAGACAAAGAAGGATNTCTAAGATCCTCATCTTCGTTAATTCAAACAATTGGAAGAGCCTCAAGAAATGATGCAGGCAAGGTAATCATGTATGGTGATAATATAACCAATTCTATGAATATTGCTATATCNGAAACAAATAGAAGAAGAAGCCTTCAGGCATCANATAACAAAAAAAATAATATTATTCCTAAATCNATCATNAAAGAAATAAGAGATATAAATGAAAGAATAACTAAAAAGGAAGAAACCATAAATATCAAAAATGTAAATATNAAAAACTTNGAAGATNAGCTCACTGAATTTAATNTACAAGAATTAGAATCCAAAATGTATGAATTNGCAGAAAAACTTGAATTTGAAAAAGCTNCAAAAATAAGAGATTATATTAATAAAATGAATAACTAATATTTCATTTATATGTATATTTGTATTACAATATATCTTAGATATAAATTAAGGTTAGATAAATGAGCACAAAAAAACTATTAAACGAAGAACAAATATATGAAGCCTTAAGAGATGTTTATGACCCTGAAATACCAGTAAATATCGTTGACCTTGGCTTGGTTTATGGAGTTGATATAGAAGAATCAGATGTTAAAGTAAAAATGACTCTTACTTTTGCAGGCTGCGGAATGGGTCCATATATTGCACAACAAGCAGAATGGAGAATTGCTGAAATAGATGATGTTGATGATGTTGAAGTCGATATTGTATTTGAACCTCCATGGAATCCAGAAATGATTAGTGAAGAAGGCAAAAAAGAATTGGGCATCGATTAAAACTTTAATATGAATAGAAACCCAATAAATCAAAAAAATATAGATCAAGCAAAATCAAAAATTCAACAACTCAAAAATCAATTTGAGCAAAGAAAACAACTTGCAAATGCTTTAGAACCAATAAAAACTAAAATTGGGGTTTATAGTGGAAAAGGAGGAGTGGGGAAAACTTCTGTAACTATTAACCTTGCACTTTCATTAAATAATTTAGGTTATCAAACCGGAATTTTTGATGTAGACATAGATTGCCCTAACGTAACAAAAGCCCTGGGAATAAATATCAAGCCTACAGTTGATGAACAAGATAAAATGATACCCCCAGAACAACATGGAATAAAAGTAATGTCTATGGGATTTTTTCAAAAAAACGAAGATGAAGCTATAATTTTCAGAGGTCCTATGATACACAATGCAATTAATCAACTTTTATCAGGAACTAATTGGGAAAATATAGATATTTTATTAGTAGACCTCCCTCCAGGTACATCTGATGCACCGCTCACTGTTATGCAAACTTTAGATTTAGATGGATTTGTAGTTGTAACAACGCCTCAAGAATTAGCAAAACTTGATGCTATAAGATCAATAAATATGATAAAAAAACTTAATCACAATATATACGGGGTAATAGAAAATTTCACTGGAGAATTTTTTGGTACAGGGGCAGGACAGGAAATATCAAAAAATATGGAAATAGATTTTTTAGGAAATATTCAAATGAGAAAAAGTTATAGTGAACCTAGTACAATTGCTTACCTTGAAGATCTTGAAGCGAATCATGAATATAATAAAATTTCGAATAATTTAGTACAAAAACTAAAATAAATTTATCTGTATTCTTTAATTCTACTTTTTCTGTCTGAAAGACCTCTTAAGTAATAAAGTTTCGCTCTTCTTACCTTGCCTTTTCGAATAACTTCAATTGAATCTATGGAAGGGCATTGATATGGAAAAGTTCTTTCAACACCGAAATTTTGATCTGCTTTCCTTACTGTAAAAGATCTGCCTATGCCTGATCCTCGAATCTTAATGACGACACCTCTGAAACTTTGGATTCTAGTTCTTTCTCCTTCAGTTACTTTAACATCAACTTTAATGGTATCACCAGATTTAAAATCGTATATTTCTTCAGATTGTTTTTTAGTTATAGTCTTTGCCATCTTCTTTTTAAATAGATTAATAACATTGTAATCAAGAGAGATATATTATCAGCGAAATTTAATGTATTCAAGAACAATAAGGATTATTTTCCAATAAATTTTAATTTAAATAAGATCTGAGCGTTTATTTTTAGTATTTTCGCATGACTTTTGTTTACGCCATTCAGATATTTTTTTATGATTTCCAGAAAAAAGTATCTCTGGAACTTTAATTCCCTTAAATATCTTAGGTTTGGTATATACGGGATATTTCAACATTTTATTTGTTAAAGAATCCGATTCTATGGATTCTTTATTACCTATAACACTTGGAATCATCCTTGCCACAACTTCAATAAATATAGCAGTAGGTAATTCACCGCCAGATAATATATAATCACCAATACTAATTTCATCTGAAATTAAATTACTCACAACCCGCTCATCAACACCTTCATATCTTCCTGCAATTACAATAATATCTTTAAATTTACTTAAGCGTTTCGCCTTCTCTTGATTTAAGATTTTCCCCTGAGGACTCATTAAAATTACAGGACAATCATCTATCAAATTATCAGATTTNATTTTATTTACGCCNTCAAAAATTGGTTCCGGTTTGAGTACCATTCCAGGACCNCCTCCATAAATAGTATCATCAACCTGTTTNTATTTCCCTATACCAAAATCTCTTAAATCATAATAATTCAAACTTAAAAGTTTGTTTTTAACAGCTTTTTTGATTACTCCTNCACTTAAAGCATTTTTAATTAATTCAGGAAATAATGATAGTGTATGAATATTCATTCTAATTTATATTTCTAATGTTTAGTATTACCATTAATAAGTTCGATTGCATGTTTTAAAAGAGGATAAATTATTTTTAAATTCTCTTGAACTGCTTTTATACTGCCAGGTAAATTAATNATTAATTTTTCAGATTTAACTCCTGCTACAGCTCTACTCAAAGAAACATAATCAGTATTTAAATAATTTTTAACTCTCATTAGTTCAGGAATACCTGGGATTTCATAATCAATAACTTTCTTTGTTGCTTCAGGAGTAACATCTCTTGGTCCTATACCTGTACCTCCTGTCGTCAAAATCAGATCTAAATCTTCAACTGAAAGCCATTTATTAAATATGGAAATTATTTTATCAACATCATCAGATATAATTTCTTTTCCCAATAAAATATTTTCCTTACCCATAAATTTTATAATTTCAGGNCCACTTAAATCTTTTTTTGCATCAAAGCTNGAAGTATCGCTAACAGTTATAACAATGTATTTCATTACTCTCCCTATTGATATATTTATTATATAAAAAAAAGAACTTAATTTACCTTGCAAATCAATTTATATATTTGCAAGAATCTCAACATATTTATCAATTATATGCGGTTCTAAAGTTTGAATTCATTTCATATNCCAGTATTATCCGAAAAAATTATCGAACATTTACATTTAAATAAAGCAAAAACAACAATATTTGACTGTACTATTGGTGAAGGGGGAATAAGTAAAGAAATATTAAAACATACCCATGATGTAAATATTATTGGAATAGACACTGATTCTGAAATTTTAAATCAAGCAATGAATAATTTACGCAATTTCAAACAAATTAATTTTATTCATGATAATTATTCAAATATAATCAAAATAGCCAAAGAACAACAGATTAATAATATTGATAATATAATTTTTGATTTTGGTTTATCCAATTATCATCTCCAGGATTTAAAAAGNGGATTTAGTTACAACAGTAATAGCAGATTAGACATGAGATTCGACACTAAACAAAATCCTATAACAGCCTATGAAATAATAAATAAATATTCAAAAGAAAAACTTATTCAAATATTTTCATTAAATGCCGATTTTCCCATTAATAACAACTCAAAAAANTTTATTGATCACATAATAAAAAACAGACCAATTAACAATGGAGAAAAACTTATGTTTGTGTGTAAAAGTTTTTTCAAAAAAGTACCGTATAAAAATTTAATCAAAATTATCGCAAGAGTATTTCAGGCCATAAGAATAGAAGTCAATCAAGAATTTGAAAATATTAAATCAGGATTGAAGTCATCTTTGGAAATAATTGGAATCAACGGCAGANTTTTTACTTTAACGTACCATTCCAGTGAAGACAGATTAGTAAAAAATATTTTTAAAGAATATCAAAAATCAATACATAATAATAAAAAATTTAATTTGGTCAATAAAAAAGTNATCAAACCCGAGTATAAAGAACANCTNAAAAACCCCAGCAGTAGAAGTGCAAAATTAAGAATTATNGANAGATTGGCATAAATGGAATATAACTCAATTACAGCTATAGATATAGGGACCACAAAAATAGCAACCATAGTTGCGCAATATTCCAAATCAGGATCAATTGATATATTAGGCCACAGCGTGGTTCCATGCGAAGGTCTTAGTAAAGGAAATGTTGTTGATGTTGCAAAAACATCTGAAGGTATAAATCAATCAATAAGCATATTAAAACAATATTACAATTTAAATATAAAATCAGCATTTTTAGGAATAACAGGATCACATGTAAATTTTGAAGACAGATGGGATAAATTAGATTCTGTAGCTAAATCCGGGGTNATTACAAGAGAAGATATTATCAAAAATCCTTTAAATCANACTGATAAAAATATTGAAAACAAATCTATTTTACATACNATCCCTATAGGTTATTCTATAGACGGATCTGATGAAATTTTAAATCCAATAGGAATGCACAGTACAAATCTGTCTGTTAAAACTCATTTAATTTCAGCTTCTCCTTCTGCAGTTACAAAATTAATACAATCAGCTAATGAAGCTAACATTCAATCAGATGGACTTATACTTGAACCTTTAGCAAGTGCTCATTCAGTAATAAATGAAAATGAAAAAAATGATGGTGTTTTAATGGTAGATATTGGTGGAGGTACAACAGATTTAATGTTCTTCAAAAATAAAAGAGTTGAATACACTGCAGTTATCCCNGTCGGAGGATTTCATTTTACAAACGACATAGCTAGTACATATCAAATTGATTCCAGGGAAGCAGAATATATCAAAATCAAATATGGTTCAGCTNCAACAAATATAAAAAATAACTTTGTTCAAGAAATAGAAATGAAAAGCAAATTATCCCCAGAGCCAATAAAAGTCTCTCATACAGAATTAATACGATTAACAAAGGAAAGAGCAGAAGAGCTGGTAAAATTAATAAATATCAAAATAAAGTCAATAGATTTTAAAAATAACCCAAAATATAAAATTGTTATTACTGGCGGAACAAGTAATCTAAATGGATTATCTGAACTTATAGCAAGAAATATCACATCCAATGTAAGGATTGGAAGCCCTAAAATAGGTTTAAACAACCTTGTTAAATTCAAAAATATACCAGATGAACTAAAGAATCCTCGTTTTTCTACTGTCTTAGGGATGGTTCTTTGGGCAATTGGGGGTATTTTAAACGAAACTTCAGATTCTAGCTTTGAACCAGGAAAAATTCAAAAAAATGACCCATATTCCTATTCCTTTAGTACTCAAAAAAGGTTTTTAATGAATATTCTAAAAAAATATTACAATAACATAAAAAAAATTAGCCAGCAGATAATAAATAATATAATTAAAGGAGATCAGCAATGATAAGCCATGAACAAATAGGTGCAGCAAAAATTAAAGTAATAGGTGTAGGTGGTGGTGGTTGTAATGCTATTACAAGAATGTTTAAAGAAAGGGTGGTCGGAGTTGATTATCTTGCATTAAATACAGATGCTCAATCATTATTAGGCTTAGATATTCCTTCTAGTATCCGAATAGGAGAAAAATTAACTAAAGGACAAGGAGTAGGTGGCGACCCTTTAAAAGGGACAGCATCAGCTGAAGAATCAGAAGCTGAAATACAACAACACTTATTGGGAGCTGATATGATTTTTGTTGCTGCAGGCATGGGAGGAGGCACAGGTACAGGTGCTGCTCCAATTGTCGCTAAAATTGCAAAAGAATCAGGAGCATTAGTTGTGGGAGTAGTTACCAAACCTTTTGGATTTGAAGGTGCGAGAAGAGCAAAAGTAGCTGATGAAGGAATAAATGAATTAAGAAAACATTGTGACACTTTGCTAGCTATACCAAATGAAAGATTAAATATTATATGTGAAGAAGAAATTACAACTGAAAACGCATTTAGAATGGCTGACGATGTCCTAAGGATTGGAGTGCAATCAATAGCTGAAGTTGTAACCACAAGAGGAGAAATAAACACAGATTTTGCTGATGTAAATGCTATTATGAGAAATGCTGGNCCTGCGTGGATGTCAATTGGTTACGGGGCAGGTGAAGATCGAGCTATTGAAGCAGTAAGGCAAGCACTGTCAAATCCATTACTAGATATGACTATAGATGGAGCNACAGGNGTTTTATTTAATATTGTTGGTGGCTCAGATCTAAAATTATCTGAACTAGATATAGCTGCTAAAGAAATCAATGAACTTGCTGATCCATCTGTAAATATGATATTTGGAATGGGAACTGACGAAAAAATGAATAGCGAAATTCGAGTAACTATCATAGCTACTGGTTTTGACACCCCAGGATCATTAATGGATACAGAAGAAAATTACGTAGATTACCTACATGAAATTCAGAATGAAGANGAGGACGGAGTATTCAGTCCTCTAGACCTTCCTCCATTCTTACGAAAATATACTAGGACAAAAACTGGATAAGTAATTTAAAAAGACAAATAAAAAATAAAAAATGCCGCTNANNNAGCGGCATTTTTTATTGACACATATCTAGATATAGTGGTAAATTCATGTCTCACACCCCATATATGGTATTAAAATAAAAAAACATGATTTGTCTATATTGTGATTCAACAACATCAAAAGTTGTAGACTCGAGAGAAATATCGAAAGGTATAAGAAGAAGAAGAGAATGCCTGAAGTGCAGCAAAAGATTTACTACTTATGAAACTATACAAACAAAATCTGTAATAGTTACAAAATCTGATGGNCGAGTTGAACAATTTGATGAAGANAAAATATGGAACAGCTTAAATAAAGCTTGTGCAAAAAGACCGATATCTAATAGATCTTTAAATAAAATAATATTAGATATTGAATCAGAAATAGAATTTTCTGGTAAAAATGAAATTAGTNCCAAAAAAATCGGTCGAAAAATCATGGAAGGACTCGAAAATTTNGACAGAGTAGCATACATAAGATTTGCAAGTGTGTATAGAGAATTTGAAAACATAGAAACATTTAAAAAAGAAATTGATTCTCTTTTATCGAATGAAAAAAATAAAAGTAAATTAAAATAAAGGAGATAATATTATGGTGACTAAAGAAAATGGGTTGTTTACCGAAAACGCTCTCAAAGTGCTTGAAAAAAGGTACTTATTGAAAGGCCAAGATAATGAAATTATAGAATCTCCGCGTGAAATGTTTGTAAGAATATCTCAACATCTAGCAAAGCAAGAAGAAAAACACGGGGCAACTAAAGAAGAAATAAAAACATGGGAAAATAAATTTTTTAANCTTATGTGGGATTTGGACTTTATGGCAAATAGCCCTACCCTAATGAACGCTGGCACAGGCCATGGAACCTTGAGTGCATGCTACGTACTTGATATAGAAGATAGCATGCAAGGAATAATGACAGCTGCATCTGAACAAGCAATGATAGAAAAATTTGGTGGNGGAATAGGATTCTCATTAAGTGATATACGTCCAGTAGGAGACAAAATAAAAACAACACACGGGAAAGCTTGCGGACCAATAGCAGTACTAAATTTATTATCTGAAGTAGGAACTATGATTACTCAAGGAGGAAAGAGAGACGGAGCTCATATGGCTATAATGTCAGTATATCACCCCAATATCAAAGATTTTATNACCTGCAAAACAACTGAAGGGGAAATAAGTAACTTCAACATTTCTGTAGGTGCAGACGCCAATTTTATGAAAGCTGTTAAAGATGACAATTATATTAAACTTGCATGGCCTTTAGACAAAAAATCTTACACAACCCCAAAAAAGGACGGGGAATATATAAAAGCAAGAGAAATTTTTTCAATGATGATTGATGGAGCATGGTTAAATGGAGAACCAGGTATGGTTTGGCTAGATAAAATCAATGAAGATAATACAACACCTGAAATTGGACAAATCAATGCAACTAACCCTTGTGGAGAACAACCTCTTTTATCGGGTGAATCATGTAATTTGGGTAGTATAAATTTAGGTAATTTTGTTAATGACAAAGAATTTCAAGAAGATAGATTTATAGAAACAACAAGAACATGTGTGAGATTTTTAGATAATGTTATTGATGCAAATAATCATCCAACAGACAAAACAATTGAAATGAACTCCTTAACAAGAAAAATAGGCCTTGGATTAATGGGGTGGGCTGACTTATTAATTAGAATGGATATTGCTTATGATTCTGATGAAGCTATAAATTTAGCTGACCGTATTGGAGCAATATTACAAGATACTGCTGACAGATATAGTTCACATTTAGGNAAANTAAAAGGAGATTTNCCTGCATTTGATAAAAGTACATTAAATATTAAAAATGGCGGAAAATGGGAAACTATGAGAAATGCATGGAGATTGAGTATCGCACCAACAGGAACAATAAGTATGATNTCAAATTGTTCGAGTGGNATAGAACCTTTATTTGGAATAGCATATAAAAAACATAATATGTCTGCTGCTTTAGAAGGTATAGAACTTTTTTATATTAACGATGATTTNAAAAAACAACTAGACGAAAACATTATCGATGAAGAAAATGAGGATATTAATTTAGATAAATATCTCGATGGTGGAGGAGATATAAGATCTTTAATGTCAGAAGAACAAAACAAAATTTTTGTTGAAAGTCCAATGATATCACCAAAATGGCATGTTAAAACNCAGGCTGTATTTCAAAAATATGTTGACAGCGGCATATCCAAAACAATAAATTTACCAAATGAAGCCACTAAAGAAGATGTTGAGGAAGCTTATACATTAGCATGGGAACTGGGGTGTAAAGGTATAACAGTTTACAGAGCAGGGAGCCGAGAGAAAGAAGTATTAGTTTCAACAAATAATAAAACAACAAATAAAACAACAACCGATAATATTGAAAAAGTTCTTGAAACAAATATACCCCAACCTAGAAATAGACCCTCAACCGTGCCAGGTGTAACTGAAAAAATTAGAACTGGACATGGAAATATGTATGTAACTGTTAATTTCGATCAACAAACAGATCCTTTTGAAGTATTTACAAACCTTGGTAAAGCAGGATCAAGTGATTCTGCAAACTTAGAAGCNGTTTCCAGATTAATTTCACTTGCTTTAAGATCAGGAATTGAACCTAAAGAAATAGTGAATGAATTAAGAGGAATATCAGATTTACCTGTATGGGATAACGGGAAGCTAATATTATCAGCACCTGATGCTGTAGCTCAAGTATTAGCCAAACATTCCTCTGTAGATTCAATAGAAAAAATAGGCATAGATATAACGCAATCAGATGGTAACAATAAAACGTCAGATCAAAATAACGGAAATGGTATCAATCATAATTCTGAAAACAAAAATACAATCCCTGAACAACCCAAAGTAGGGATGCCTTGCCCTGAATGCCATGGATCAAATTTGATTTTCGAAGAAGGTTGCTTAAATTGCCATGAATGTGGGTATTCAAAATGTGGGTAATAATTTAAATTTATAAATTATAATTTTAAATACTGTTATGNCTATAAAAAACAAACCTATAATTGCTATAAGTATGGGAGACCCTTCCGGAATAGGGCCTGAAATTATATGCAAATCTTTAAGTGAAATCATATTCGAATATGATTTTCATCCGTTGATTTTAGGTAATTTTGATGCATTAGAACATATAGATAATATAATTAAATCACATTTAAAATTCTTAAAAATTGATTCACTGTCAAGAATATCTGAATTAAATGCAGATATTATACCCGTANTTGATGATTCAAACTTAGATTTTAGTAAAATTTCACCAGGCGTTGTATCTGCTACTGCAGGAGANGCATCAATGAAATGGGTTCTACATTCGGGCAGACTTGCANATCCAGATAATAAAAAAGTTGATGCAGTTGTTTCATGCCCTATAAATAAAGAATCATGTGGAATGGCTGGAAGTGGTCCTATAGGTCATATGGAGTTATTTCAAGAACAAACAAATTCCAAAAATGTTGCTACAATGCTAATGACACCTGGTTTGCGTGTCGTACACTTGAGTACCCATAAATCTTTAAAAGAAGCTTGTAATTACGTAACTTTTAAAAATGTGTATACAAAAATAGAACTAATTCATACTGATTTTAAAAAATGGGGGTTCGCAAAACCAAAAATAGGGGTATCTGCATTAAATCCTCATGGATCTGATGGAGGGTTATTTGGAACAGAAGAAAAAGAACATATTCTTCCTGCTGTTTCCAAGGCACAATCAGAAGGAATAGATGTGACAGGNCCTATTCCGGCAGACACAATATTTAATCAAGCAATCAAAGGTGAATACGATGTTGTATTAGCACAATATCATGATCAGGGACATATACCAATAAAAGTACATAATTGGGAGCATAGTGTAAGTTTAAANCTGGGATTACCTTTTATAAGAGCATCGGTTGATCATGGAACTGCTTTTGACATAGCATATAAAGGGATCGCAGATCACACTAGTTTCAAAGAATCAATTAAGTTAGCAATATATGTTGCAGAGAATAAATCCCTTCCTAAATTTCAATATAATACAAAGGATCAATAATGAAAATTTCATTTATTGGGTCAGGGAAAATGGCCGAAGCTTTAATCAGCGGTATAACTGAATCTCATACACTTTCACCAAATTCCATAAATTGCACAGATAGAGACGATAATAAAACCACTTATTTAAATAAAAAATATAAGGTTAATAAATACACAAATAATTTAGATGCAATAAAAAACGCAAATATAATTTTTATTTGCATAAAGCCNCAGGATATCAACATATTATCAAATGAATTAAAANATCAATTTAAAGATAATCAAACAATTGTCTCCATTCTTGCTGGTACACAAATTCAAACTCTTCAAAAATTATTTAATCATGATTCTATAATAAGAATAATGCCTAACACTCCCGCTCAGATTAAAAAANGTGTATCTGTATGGACACATACAGAAAAAACTGATCCAATTCATATAAAACAAATCAAATCTATCCTAGTCTCTATAGGCAGTGAATTTTATGTGGAAAAAGAAGAATTAATAGATATGGCTACAGCNTTATCTGCAAGTGGGCCAGCTTACTTATTCTTATTTGTAGAATCTTTAATTGAAGCAGGTATAAATATAGGGTTACCTGATAATTTATCAGAAAATTTAACTACTCAAATGATTGATGGTAGTATAAATTTATTAAATTTTTCTGAAGAATCNCCNCAAAAATTAAGGGAAAATGTAACATCNCCTGGAGGAACTACAGAAGCTGCACTAANAGTTCTTATTAAAGCCAATTTCAAAGCAAATATTATTGAAGCTATTAAAGCTGCTTATGAAAGAGGATTNNAATTAGGTAAATCTTAATGAACATTTATATATTAATTAGTAGTATCATTTTCATTTTTACAAGAATATTTTTTTTCGCCTTAATTCTAAGAATTATATTATCATGGATTAAAATAAGTCCTTATAACCCTATTTCAAGAATAACGTATCAAATAACTGAACCTTTATTAGGTAAAATACGCCAATATGTTAAACCTTTTGGTATGTTTGACTTTTCACCTATGATTGCAATCATAGGCTTAGAAATATTAGAAACTATTGCAAATCGTATATTAATGTTTTTNGCAAATTAATTTTCTTTTAATATTCTTAAAATAAAGACATAAAATAATATTTCTTGTATTATATGAATATTAAATAAATAAGAGATTATTATCATGACAACTGAANCAATAATTACCTTAACACCTAAAGCNATTACAAAAGTTCAAGATATACTTTCAAAAGAGCAATCAAAAACTGCTATGTTAAGAGTTCTTGCTATGCCTTCTCCCGGAGGAAATATACAATATATGTTTGCAGTAGAAGAAACATCAGCTGAAAATGATAAAATTTTCGAATTTGAAAAAATAAAAGTTCTTGTTGATAAAAATAGTATAGATGTTTTACAAGGATCAGAAATAGATTATATTGANTCAATCATGAGAAGTGGGTTTGTTATCAGTAATCCGAACAATACAGGTGGATGTGCTTGCGGTGGCGATGGCGGTGGTGGCTGCGGTGGCGATGGCGGTGGTGGCTGCGGTGGCGGTGGCGGTGGATGTGCCTGCGGCGGTGGCGGTGGCGGTGGATGTGCCTGCGGTGGCGGTGGCGGTGGCGGTGGAGGATGCGGCGGCGGCGGCTGTGGTTGCGGCGGCGCTCACTAATTTATAACATTCTGAATACTTAAATATGGCTATTATATCTTTTATAATAAACTCTGAAATTTCTTTAGAATTTGCCAAAAAAGTCAAACAAAATAATGATTTTGAAATACATGGATTGGCAGTTGATAATTCCTTAGATTCAAAATTAAAAGATTCTAAAATTTTCACGAAAATTCACAAAAACATNAATANCTTAGCATCTCATGACATTATTTTTATAGACTGTATGGTCAAATACAGAAATGAAATCATNCAAATTTTAACNAAAGAAAATGAAAAACAATTACTNCTTGTTGATTTTACTCCCGCAAAAACTAAAGCAATAGAATGGGCCAATAAAAATTTAAATAATAATATTAGTTATGTATCAGCTTTTTTGGTATCAAATAGAAATATTCAATATTCAAAATCTGAAAATATCTTTGAGGATCAAAAATGCTTATTAATGCCGGGAGGCAATGTTAATGATTCTTANTACAAGGTACTTGTTCAAATAATAGAAAATATAGAAATGAAACCATATTTTNTAGANCCACAAGAATTTGACAGCTACTATGCTGCTACAACNTTAATACCAAAATTAATTTCTTTTTCATTAATAAAAAAAATCGAATCTTCAAGTTCGTGGGCAGAAATGTCAAACTTGGCCAATGAAGAATTTGGTAATTTAACCATNGGAAGTACAACAGATGCAGAAGATATATTTGAAATATTAAATTCTACTACTGACTTATCAAAACATTGGATGAAAGAAATATTTAGTGAAATATCAATAATAAATAATAAAATCTCAGCAGGTGATCAAAATTTGCTAGATTACCTAATCAATGGGTGGGAAAGTCGAATGAGATGGGAATTAGGAATAACTGGCAGCAATGAAAATAATNCCTCTCCAAATATACTATCTTCCGGANAGGCNATGGCTGGATTTTTAGTATCCGAAAATTTAGTACAAAAAAATATTGACCGGGAAAAANACAAATCTAAAGATATATGGAGATACAAGAAAACAAAGTGATAAATTGAAAAAAATAATATCCAAACCGCCAAATATTAATTCCACTATTAGAATTTCCGGAGACAAATCTATTTCACACAGGGCTGCAATACTTAATGCAATGGCTGAAGGAACAGCTGAAGTTGAAAATTTCTGTGTTGGAGATGACCAGGAATCTGTAATAAGATGCCTGGAATCATTAGGTACAAAGATAACTCATACTATCAATTATAAAGATAATCATCCAATTCACTCNTTCACAATAATTGGCAATGGTAAAAATGGATTCAAAGAACCAAAATCTCCATTAGATTGTGGTAATAGTGGAACATGCATGAGATTGATAAGTGGATTATTGGCAGGTCAAAAATTCAATACTTTGGTTATTGGTGATGATTCACTTAGTAAAAGACCTATGAACAGAATAGCTAANCCNTTAAAACTAATGGGAGCTAATATAANACCCTTAAATAATCTCTCAAAAGATGAAATAAGGGCNCCATTTGAAATTAAAGGATCTAATTTAAATAGTATAAATTATAAAAGCCCTGTATCAAGTGCTCAAGTAAAATCATGCATTCTTATCGCAGGAGCATATGCTGATGGGATTACTACAATTACAGAACCTTCAAAAAGNAGAGATCATACAGAAAGAATGATGAAAGCCATGGGTGCTGAAATAGAAATTACTGATAAAAAAATATCNATAGAAAATTCAAAACTCACAGCACAAAATGTTGTGATTCCTGGAGATATTAGTTCCGCAGCATTTTGGATAATTTTAGCAGCTTGTCATAAAAATGCAGAATTATTCATACCCAATATAGGCTTAAATCCTACTAGAACAGGAATACTTGAAGTACTTACTAAAATGGGAGCTAAAATAGATATATCAAATCAAAAAACNGAATTAGGTGAACCAAGAGGAGATTTAACTGTACAATCCAGCAACCTTACAGGTATCACTATTGAGGGAAGTATAATTCCAAAAATCATTGATGAAATTCCAATACTTTCCCTCGCAGCATGTTTTGCTTCAGGTGAAACTGTTATTAAAGATGCTCAAGAACTNAGGGTAAAAGAATCTGACAGAATAAAAGCTACAGTTCAAGGATTATTTAAATTAGGTGCAGATATTTCAGAAACAGAAGATGGAATGATAATCAAAAACAGTCCAAACCTGCAAGGATCAGAGGTAAGTAGTCATGGAGACCATAGGATTGCAATGATGCTTGGAATTTCGGGATTATTAACAAAAGGTCAAACCATAATTACAAATGCCGAAGCTGCNAATATTTCTTATCCTAATTTCTGGGATCAAATTGACAATTTTTAATATTATATTGATATGAATAAAAAAAATACAATATTTCTCATATCAGGGCCTTCTGGTGTTGGGAAAGATACTGTNATAAAAACTTTAAATGAATCTAATTCATATATAAAAAATATTGTAACTATTACAACAAGAAAAATAAGAGTAAATGAAATTAATAATAAAGACTATATTTTTGTAAATAAAAAAGAATTTGAGAATTTANTAAAAANNAATAAATTAATTGAATGGTCAGAGGTTTATGGAAATTTTTATGGAGTNCCTAAAGATCAAATTGATNANAATTTNAAAAATCAAAATAAAATAATTATTAAAACTGATATACAGGGCGTTAAAAAATTAAAACAAAAATTCATAAATGCAACAACTATTTTTATTATGCCGCCTGATGTAAGAACATTACTAAACAGATTAAAATCGAGAAAAACAGATTCTGTGGAAGATATAACAAAACGATCTGATATAGCAATCAAAGAAATAGAAGAAAAAAAGATGTTTGATCATATAATTATCAATAAAGATGGAGATTTAATTAATACTATCAATCAAATAAAAAAAATTATTTTAAATTAATTTCCTTTGATATTNTTTAACAAAACTTTTGTCTCTTCCAANCCAATTTCATANACAAGATCTAATGGTAAAGACATATAATTAGCATAATTATATTTTCTTTTNATATTTTTCTTTAATTCTCTCACNTTACTAACAACAAGAAATTCNTCNANCATATTATCNGTNATCAATTTTGGCATTTGTTCCCATTTACCATNNACAGACATTCTGTAAAGTTTATCAGCAATTCCTTCCNACATTCTGTACAGTTTGTCTGCAATGCCTTCCCAATTATGAATTTCCATTACTTTTCTATAACTTTTTGTTGAGGCATAAAATGCAATCTGAGATCTTAGTTGTTCAATTTTTTTCTGAATTTTCTTATCTTCATTACTAACAATTAAAAATCCACCAGTTGTTATCATAAAATCATTTTTTAATTTATTATATTTTTTACCAATAATAATTTCGGGCAATAAAACTTTCTGAATATATTTTTTTGTGCTAAATCCATGCAATATCACACCATCACTAATATCTCCTGCCAAAGAGGCCATTTTAATATTAACAGCTGCCAAGCAAATTTTTGGAAAATTAAATTTAATTGGCCCAGGATTAAAAAAGGGGATCATAAGATTAATTTTATAATATTCTCCATTAAAATTTAACTCTTTTCCATTTTGCCAACATTCCCATATCTGATTAATGCATGAAATGAGTTCTTTCATTCTTTTAATAGGAGGATGCCACTCAGAAGAAAATCTCCTAACTACATGACCTCTGACCTGGCTCCCCAATCCCATGTAGAATCTTCCCTGGGACATTCTTTGTAAATCCCATGCAATATATGCTAAATCCATTGGACTTCTAACAAAAGCAAGAGCAATTGACGACAGCAAATCTAATTTATTAGTAGTCTCTGAAGCAATAGATAATGGTAAAAAAGGATTTGATTTTGTTTCATTAGAAGTAACAAAATCAAATCCTAATAATTCAAATAATTTACTTCTACTGCTTACTTTTTCTGGTAATATAATTTCATCAGGATTTCCATTTAACGATAAATTTATATCGGAAATATTTATACCTATTTTCATAAAATTCTATATAGTGATGTAAAGATATTAAATTCTATTATAAAATTAAATTATGAACTATAAAAACATAAAAACATCAATAAATAAACAACTATTAGAAATTTATATAAATCGTCCTGATAAAATGAATGCAATTAATCCTGAAACCAGCATGGAACTTAAGCATATATTTGAACAATTTAAATCAAATGATAATTTAAAAGTTGCAATTTTGTCCGGTTCAGGTGAAAAAGCTTTCTCAGCTGGTAATGATTTAAAACATATCAGGTCAGATTCTGATCCAAAAGTACCATTTGGAGGGATTACTTCAGATTACATATGTTACAAACCTATAATTGCTGCTATAAATGGATTTGCTCTGGGAGGGGGATTAGAAATTGCACTTTCTTGTGATATATTAATCGCCTCAGATAAATCTACTTTTGGTTTCCCTGAACCTAAAGTTGGATTATTTGCAGGAGCGGGAGGGGCAGCCAAGCTTGCAAAAATTATCCCACAAAAACTTGCACTAAGTCTTTTGTTAACCGGAAAATTAATAAATAGCACAGAAGCTAAAAACATTGGTTTAATTAGTGAAATAATCCCTGCAAAAGATATATTAAATAGAGCAAGAGAAATTGCTAATGAAATTCTAAAATGCTCACCTCTTGCTATTTCGGCAACAAAACAAATCATTTACAATGAATATCCTACTGACTACAATCCTGATGATATTGAGAAGAAATACTCGGAAGTCATCAAACTAAGGGATAGTAATCACTTTAATATTGGCAAAAAAGCATTTGCTAATAAAGAAGACCCCGCCTGGGATTAATCCATAATTCAGTTAAAAAAATCCAAACCATGAAAGAAATTAATATAATTCCAAAAAAGTATTTTATTGAAATAAAACCTCATATGAGTAATCATAATTTCGATGGTTTGATATATATACACTTTGATACCAATAATAAATTAAATGAAATAATTCTAGATAGTGTAAAACTAAAAATTCTGAAGTGCGAATTGATTACAGAAAATAAAGAATTAAATTTAACAGACTTTCATACTACCGATTCAAATCTAATAATAAATCATAAAATATCAAATAATACTTCAGCAACTTTGAAAATTCATTATACAGGAAAAGTATCCGACGATTTAAAAGGTTTATATTTCAGTTCATATAATGCAAATAATAAAAAAGAAATTCTATTAAGTACACAATTTGAACCTACAGATGCGAGAAAAGTAATTCCATGTGTTGATCACCCAAATTACAAAGCAATTTTTTCATTAAAATTAATTATCCCAACTGAATTAAATGCAATATCAAATATGCCTGTAATAAATGAGAAAGCCATTTCTAAATCTTTAAAGGAAATTGAATTTTCAGAATCTCCAATTATGTCTACTTATCTGTTATTCTTTGCTATTGGGAAAATATCTTCAAAAGAAATTAAAACTAAACAAGGAGTACTGATAAGAGTATGGGCAACAGATAATAAAGAAAAATTTAGTGATTTTGCTCTTGAAACATCTGTTAAATTACTAGATTATTTCGAATCATATTTCGGAGTAAAATACCCGTTGCCAAAATTAGATCATATAGCAATACCTGATTTTGCTGCGGGTGCTATGGAAAATTGGGGATGTATTAGTTATCGAGAAAATGCTTTGTTAGTAGATCCAGGTAACAGTTCATTACAGACAAAACAACTAGTAGCAGCAATAATCGCTCATGAAATGGCTCATATGTGGTTTGGGGATCTTGTAACAATGAGTTGGTGGAATGATTTATGGCTAAATGAAAGTTTTGCTTCATGGATGGGAGATAAAGCTATAAGTAATATTCATCCTGAATGGGATGTTTGGACAAAATTTATTCTTGATGACACAAATCGTGCATTTGAATTAGATGCATTAGATAATAGCCATCCAATTGAACAAGCTGTAGATAATCCAGATGAAATAGGACAGCTATTTGATGCAATTAGTTACAGTAAAGGAGCATCTCTTATTAGAATGTTAGAAAATTATCTTGGAGAATCAATTTTTCAAAAGGGAATACAAATATACATAAAAGAACATGCTTATAAAAATACAACCACTGATGATCTATGGAATGCTCTTAGTATGAATTCTGATACAAATGTTAAAAATTTAATGGATAATTGGACAAAAAAAACCGGATTTCCATTAATAGAATTAACAAAGAATGACAACAACGAATATGAACTGAATCAAACAAAGTTTTCATTAAACGAAAACTTTGAAAATCAGTCTGATTGGATAATTCCAATAAAATATTATTCTAAAACTAATAATGAAAAAATCGAAAATTCAAAATTGATTTCAAATAAATCTAACAAAATAAATGAAATCAGTAAAAAACCTTCTGATATAACTATTTTTAATGAAAATTCTGCAGGTTTTTACAAAATAATATATCCTGAAAATTTACTTAAAAATCTGATAAGTAAAATCACAGCAAATATAAATACAATTCCAAGTGAAGAACGGCTTGGCCTGCTATCTGATGCTTATATACTGCTTAAAGCTAATAAAATTTCACCAAAATACTATCTGAATTTACTTACAGCATTTGTAACGGAAAACAATCCATATATATGGAAATATTTGTGTGGCAGTCTGAGATCAATTGATTTAAAGCTCCACGAAACTATGATTTATAAAAATTATTTTTCATATATATCTGGATTTTTAAATAATGTTTATTTAGAACGTTTGGGAACTGATTCAGAAATTGCTTGGGATTTTAAAAATACCACATCAGAAACAGAACAATTAACGAAAGCAACATTATTAGAAAATTTAAGCTATTACCAAAATAAGGACATAACAACAAAAGCAAAAAAAATATTTAATAATTATCATTCTGGAAATAAAGAAAAAATTCATCCAAACCTTAAAAGACCTCTTTTCTTATCTGTTGCTTATGAAGGTCAAAGTTCAAATTTTGACAAAATATGGAAACTATATCTTGAATCAGACTCACAAGAAGAAAAATCACTTTATTTAGGAAGCTTAACTCAATTCAATAATTCAGAAAAAATTTCTTTTTTACTCAATCAAGTATTAACAAATGATATCAGAAAACATGATATTGCATCTGTCATGCTTGGAATTGCAAACAATAAAATAGGACATGAATTATCATGGAATTTTTTGAAAGAAAATTGGAATAAGATTATAGAACTTTGTGGTGATGGATTTCAGGTAAATTACGTAGTAACACTTCCATCAAGGTTTCAAACTAAAAATTCATATCAAGAAGTAAACAATTTTTATAAAGAAAATCCATTATCAGCAGCTTCTATGTCTATTCAACAAACATTAGAAAGAATACAAAACAATATAACATGGATAGATACTAATTTAGAAAATTTTAAAAAATCTTTATAATTATTAAATTAATATAGTATAATTGTTTGCTATACCCTAAAAAAAAATACAAAGGTTAAAAAATGGTTTTTATTAATAAAATAAAAAACAAAAATAATTTAAGAATTTTATTCATATCTCTTCTTTCTTTAATGATAATAGCTTGTAATGTTACTAAAGATAATGAAAGTTATGGACAAAAAGGAGCTACTGGTAAAGTAGACTTACTAAATCCTGGAAGTACATTGTCTTCAGAGGGATATGGAAAAACAGATACAAGAGGAGTTCAAGTGAAAAAAGCACAATCATACGATGCACCCCCACCAATGTTTATAGACACAGATAAAGAATTTTATTATGCAAAAATTGAGTTAGAAAAAGGTGGAACTATACTTACAGAATTGTATAGTAACAAAGTACCTAACACAGTTAATAATTTTGTATTTCTTGCTAATAACGGATTTTATGATGGTGTGACATTTCATAGAGTAATACCAGATTTCATGGCCCAAACAGGTGATCCNACAGGNACNGGAANNGGNGGCCCTGGTTATNAGTTTGANAATGAATTTCATCCTGANTTAAGTCATAATNCNAAAGGTATTNTATCTATGGCTAATTCGGGCGTACAAAATGGTAAAGGAACAAATGGTAGTCAATTTTTCATCACATATGTTCCAACTGAATTTTTAGATGGATTGAACCCTGACGGAACTGAAAAAGATTGCAGATATGACTCTTGTCATTCTGTTTTTGGAAAAGTAATAGATGGAATAGATGTATTAGATAGTATCTCGACTAGAGACCCCGGAACTGCAACCACTTCTGGTGATATTATTAAAACTATAACAATACAAAAGCATAATACACCATAAATAATTACAATTTATCATCACTATAAAGTAATAGCTTACCTGAAATACCTAACCAGGCTCTGTTAAATATTTCTTTTTCATCAATAAGTGGCTGATTATTAATTCTTAATGATTTCCCTGTATGATTATGAATAATCAGATAATCTTGCATATATTCAAAAAGCAAACCATTAAATAATTTATTATTAAACTCTTCCCCTCTAATCTGATTTCTATTTAATATNTTATTTAATAGAGTCCTAGGTATAGAATTTATATCAATAATAAGGTTGTTTTTATCATCGTAAATATAACCTCTTAAACTTACTTTACGGGAATAATTTATCATTAATATTATNCCCGTTATTAAGATTAATATAATTACAATTCCCACAACCGCAGATAATACTAATACTAAATTAGACTGTTCTTCAATTTTATCTTGAATTACATTTACAGGCTCTTTTGGTGCTATTGGTGCTATTGGTTCTTTTTTTACAACAACTTTTTCTATGATTGGTTCAGGAATGGTGGCAATAACCATTGAATTTGAATACACAACATATTTTTGATTCTTATACATAGAATCCAATCTGAAATTAATATTAGCCTTTCCATATTTTGTAGTAATTAAGATTGCTTCAAATTTACTTGCTCTGCCGTCTTGTATAGAATCTATAGGCTTAATTTTAATATCAAAATCTATTGCATCAGCACTTGCAGACCATTTTATATCTTCCGAATTAATGAAATATTTTTCATCATCTAAATATGATTCAATTATTGCTATAGAGGTATTTTGATTTAAATTAATATTTTCTAGATTTACCGGATCACTAATAATGTAAGGAAATAATTCAAAATTTATTTTTGTAAAATCAGAAATACTTGTACCATACTTTGCCCAAGAATATTTAATCTCCACATCATATTCTCCGGGTTCATCTACATCAGGAATAATCATAGAATAATAACCATCTCCTGCGTAAGCATCACCACTTAATCCCTTATCATTCATTTCATAACTTATTTTATTATCAAATATCAATTCAACATATGCATCTTTAGATATCAAAATATCTGAACCTTTAAACATATTAGCCACAAGCTGCACTGAATTTTTAGTAGGAAACGGACCTGTATTAATTAACTGAATATTATAATCAACTTTATTTCTGTGCAGAATTGATAACAATCCNGAATTATAATCTGAAATTTTAAACAACCATTTCCCTGGCGGAGGATCTGTAAATTTCCATATTGAAACAAATGGTGTTTCTAATAAATCAGTTGGCCCGTAATTGCCAATTGTTTTATTTATTCCTCCCGGTGTAATGATTCCTACATTACCTTCAGTTTTTGCTCTAAACATAACTATTTCTAACTCACTTGTTCCCGGTGAAACAAATATTTCTTGTTGAAAAACACTATTTGCTTCAACAATACCTTTATAATCATTAGTTAAACCCCGTTCCGCATGTTGTTTTATAGTATTTGCTGTTATAAGTTCAATTGTATCTGGCGTAACCATTGGATAAATATTTCCTGTTGTCCACTCAGCCCAATTTTTATATTTAGCTACTAATGATTTATCAGTATCAAATTTATAAACAAAATTTAGAATCCACTTTTTAGAAGCTATAGTTTGAAGTAATGTTTCAATTATCTTTGTTTCTTCAGAAGATATTTCCAAATTATCATAAACCATGAAATTAATTATTGATCCTTCAGCTGAATTATTTAAAGACATGTGATTTACTATTTCAGTAATAGAACCAAGAACAGAAACAGAATCCATATTTTCATCGCTTTTCATCCATTTAAGTAAATTTTCAATTTGAGCATCAGAATCTACAGAATTGGAATCAAAAATAAAAAATTTATGCGGTGAATTTAACGAGAAAAACTTATATTGAGATTCTTCACGTAATTCTTTTAATGTNCCAATTACTGAATAAATAAAATCAGNATAAAATTGATTTTCAGTATTAGGATCAACAACAAAAATAACTTCTTTATTAGATGAATCAGCATGAGTACTTAAAATATTAATTCCAAAGCTTAAAAAAGATATTATTATTATTAATGTAATTGATATATGTTTATATAAAATTTTCACATTATTTAATAGAAATATAAATTATTGTTTATTACACTATTTAATGTAGATAAGTTAGTCAACGACCCTCAAAGTCACTTTTTAATTATTTTTTAAAAAATATGAAAATTATTTTATGCAAAATATTACTTTGTTTTTATTTGATAGGATGCACTATTAATACAGATATAAACTATAAATTTACAGGACATGTCACGGAATTGGATTATGCTCAGAAAACTCTTATATTGAAAGTTGAAAATGAACTNAGTTCATTTTCAACTTTCTAATTATAAATTAGACATANTTACTCTAAATCATTTAAAGCAACACATGTTATCAGGGGAGTCGTTGCATATTGAATCACAAAAAATAAATGGAGAAAATAATATAACTAAAATATCTGATATAGATGGGACAATCCATGGGGAATTATATAAATAATTATTTTTTGTTTTTTGCCTCAAAATATAATTTTACGTATCCTACAACAAAAAATATTGCAACCAATAACATTAATAAATACCCATGTTTAAGAACACTTATCGAAGGGTTATTTACATGAATATAAAAAACAAAATCTTCCGATATTTTTTTATCGTTAATATGAATTTCAATCTTCCAATCTCCAGTTTCTTTAAATGTATGGGTTGCTTTATACAAAGATTCTGTATCAGGTAATTTCAAAGCAATAAATTTATATCTTTCACGTTTACTNGGAGTATTAAAAAATATTTCAACATTACCATTAAACTTATTTTCNTTATTTTCTATATATTCTATTTCTATATCNATAAATTGCTCACCTAATTTAATCGGATATGAATCAAAATTTATTTTGACAAAATAATTATTCCCAGTTAATAAAATTGTGTTCTCATCATTCGAATCACCTGATAATTCAAACGAATTAAAAGTCAAAAAAAATATAAATATAATGAGTAAATAAGTTTTATTANTCATTTAACAAGTCAACAATATAATTTTCAATTTCTTCAAAAGANACATAGCCCTGAAATTTACGAAATAAATAATTATTTTTATCTATTAAAAAAGTATATGGTTCTGATTTTATATTCCACTCATTTAATACNGANGAAATTTTTGCATTATTTAAATTTCCTTTTATAAGATGTGGGTTTTCATAAACTTCTACATGTATAAATGTAATTTTATCATGATANTTTNATTTTANTTTCTTNAANACNTCAAGTTGAGGGAANCATGTAGCTGTNTTNCAAAANTTAGGNGAAAGNAANAAAACNATNATTAACTTATNATNATTNAAAGCTTCTGATAATTTANACTNATAAAANTNANGATCAGGNTNAGNATCNCTGGTTATTTCACTAATATTCTGTGTGTCTGTAATAATCTTATTATTCAACACAGGTATAACCTCACCAAGTTTTGGTGTTAATTCATTATCAGTAATATTTATTTTCTTTTTATATATAAAATCCGAATCAGTTAAATCATTAATATTTATAAAATAACTTCCTTCATTATCAAATATAGTGTTTAAAACATAAAACCCCCCATTTTTGTTAGGCCATTTATAAAAAACAGGATCAATAACATTTAATTTATTTGTTTTTACATTTTTAACAGATACAGTCAAAGGTTTTTCAGACTCAGATCCTTCATTATTAACAACACTGAAAACTATTCTATTAAAACCAAGAGAGTATTCATTTGTTGGCATAACAATATTCGAATTAATTATTTCCGTTGAATCTATTTTCAGCTGAGAACAAGCTATACATAATAACAAGATAGCAAAGTTTATAAATAAAATATTTTTAATAAAATGCATAGTTAATAATAACCTAAGATTTAATACGCTTAGGAACCGGAGGTAAAGTCAGTAATAATAAACAACCACAAAATGCAATAACAGTTAATCCCCATAAAGCTATAGTATATGAACCATAAACATCAAAAATCCATCCTGCAATGATCGGACCAGAAGTTGTACCTGCATTCATTACCATCCCTGACAATCCAAATAGTGTAGCAAAAGCTGATCTTTCAAAATAATCTCCTCTTATAGCTGTCATTAATGGAGTTCTTCCTCCATAACCAATCCCCCAAACTATAGCAAAGATAATCAAGTAAGACCATGAGTCAGATAATGCTAAAAAGATTAAAGAAATTGTCTGGAAAAGCAAAAATATTAATAAAACATATTTTTTACCATATTTGTCTCCAGTATACCCAGCTATATATTGACTGAATATTGCAACTGTGGAAAATATAGAAATAATATAGCCGGATTGTATTGTGGTAAATCCAAGATCTGTAATATACGCAGGCAAATGTACAGTTAAAGTTACTATAGATGTTGTAGAACACATATGAGTAAAAGCTATTATCCAAAAGGGTCTTCGTTTCAATTGATATTTGATTTCCGGGTTTAAATTTAACTTAAATCCAAATCTTCTCTTTGGTTTTTTTTCTTCTGATGATTTGGTTACATTGAACCCATTTAAATTTTTTCTATCTCTAACTATAAGATAAGAAAGCGGGGAAAACATCAATGTTATAACAGCAATGACTAAAGCAGTATTTCTTATACCATATGTTAATAAAGAATAAGCTAAAAAGGGAGCAACCCATCCGGCAATATGTGTTCCGGTTATTGAAAATGCCATTGCAAATGTCTTTTTTTTGTCAAACCAGGAATTCATCAAAGTCATAGTAGGTAACCATCCAGCCATAGCTGAACCAAAACTTATAAAAAAATATCCTAAATATAACTGATACAAATGTTCGGTAAATGCTATAAAAAGAAAACCAACAAATGTAACAACATTTCCAATCATCATAATTCTTCTGACTCCAAATCTGTCCAATAGATAACCTTCTATTGGGCCAAGTAACGCTGATTCAGCTCTTGCTAATGAACTGGCTCCAGAAATAACTGCTCTTCCCCACCCTTTTTGTATCTCAAATGCTTTAAGAAAAAAACCAGTTCCCTGAAAATTAGAAACTGTCATTAACCCAATAACTAAATTACCAAATAATGCAAGAATCCACCCATAATATCTTGGTGAACTTTCCTTATTTTGATCGTAATATATTTTGAAACTCATAAATTAACTACCAATCATACCTTTTTTTGGAAGAGAAAAAGATAAAACAGCTCCAATTAAAGCCATAATTCCTAAAATAAAAAATGCTATTGAATAATCCCCTTTTGTATCAAAAAGATAACCTGTTAAAACTGGGCTTGTAACAGTTCCAATATTAATTATCAATCCAGAAAATCCAAAAAAAGTAGCAAAAACTGTTCGGTCAAAATAATCCCCTCTTATAGAAGTAAACAAAGGATTTCTGCCTCCAAACGCAACACCGTAAACTATTGAAAAAACAATGATTCCCGAAATATTTCTAACAAATGAAAGTATAAACAATCCAAAGCTTTGGATTATTAAAAAAACAGTTAAAACATATTTTTTAACTAATCTGTCTCCCAGATATCCTCCAATAATCTGTGCAAATAAACCCACAGTTGAATAAACCATCACTATATAGCCTGCCTGCACTGTGGAATATCCTATATCAGTAATATGTGCAGGTAAATGTACGCCAAGAGTTACCACCGAAGCAGTAGAGGACATATGAGCTATTGAAATCATCCAAAATGGTTTATGAGTTAAACCATATTTAATTTTGGGACTTAAATTAATTTTTAAAGAAAACTTTTTTCTTTCTGACTTATCATTATTTATTTTTGTATCTGAATTCTTAATTGTTTTATCTCTTACTATTAAATATGACAATGGTGAAAAACATAAAAAGATTAACGCAATTACAAAAGTTGTCTGCCTTATACCATAATTTTGAATTGAAAATGCTAACACAGCTGCTCCCCAACCCGCAAAATGAACTCCATTCATTGACATAGCCATAGCAAAAGTTTTTTTCTTATCAAACCAAGCATTCATTAAAGTAATAATTGGAAGCCATCCTGCAATTGCAGTACCAAAACTCATAAAAATATAAGATATATAAAGAGATAAAATAGTTGTTGTAGATGATAAAAGGTAAAAACCAAAAGCACTAACAACAAACCCGATAGTCATTACTTTTCTTGCGCCAAACTTATCAAGTATAAAACCTTCAACAGGTCCAAACAAAGCTGTCTCAGCCCTGGCAAATGCACTTGCTCCAGAAATTAAAGTTCTGCTCCAATTATATTTAGATTCAAAAGCTTTGAGAAAAAAACCTGTACCATGCATACCTGTGAGACTAGACAGTGCAATAATGAAATTACCATATAATGCAATTATCCATCCATAGTAAGCTATTGAACTTTCTTCTGATGATTTATACTTGAATTTCATTATTTTTTATTTTGTCATGAAATACAACTTTGTTTGTTTAAATTGTAATAAAACTATTAAACCAAATCCTAATATTTCAACATGCCCCGAACCTAATTGCGAAGGTGCATTCGAAATAGTTTACACAAATACAAATACCAAATCACCACAAGAAACACTTATTCCATTGTCAAATATTTCAAATTTAACTTATCTAGGACAGGGAAACACTCCAATTGTAAGATTAAATACTTTGTCTGATAATTTCGGGATCAATAACATATATGCAAAACTTGAATATATGAACCCTACAGGATCTTTCAAAGACAGAGGTTCAGCTATGATGATTTCTGCACTTAGTGAATTTGGAATAAATGAAATTGTTGAAGATTCATCTGGAAATGCAGGGGCATCAATATCTGCTTATAGTGCTTATTCAAAAATAAAATCGCATATATTTGTTCCGGAAAATGCGCCAAAAAACAAAGTATCTCAGATTCAATTATATGGAAGCATTGTACATAAAATTCCTGGGCCAAGAGATAATTCCACCATAGCAGCAATAAAATATAGTGAGGAAAATTCCATTCCATATTCTTCACATAATCTTAGCCCATTCTTCATTGAAGGGACTAAATCATTTGGTCATGAAATTATAAAACATTTCAATAATAAACAACCTGATCATATATTATTTCCTATAGGTAACGGGTCACTTTTAATAGGTTCTTATAAAGCTTATGATGAAATTAAAAAAATCAATCCTGATATAAAAATTCCAAAACATCACGGGATTCAAACAGAGTCTATCTCTCCCATCATTGAAATTTTTTCAAATAACAACTGGTATCCTGAACAAGCAAAATCAACAATTGCAAATGGGATAGCAATATTAAATCCACCAAGAAAATATCAATCTGTAAATGTAATAAAAAAAACAAATGGCCAAGGAATTAAAGTAAGTGATGAAAGCATATTAAAATGGCAAAAAGAACTTGCGAGAAAAGATGGTATTTTCGCAGAAATCACATCTGCTGCAGTATTGTCTGGTCTAGATAAGTTGGTTAAACAAAAGATTATACTTCCTGATGAAAATGTGTTATTACCTATTACAGGTTTTGGGCTAAAAGACCCGCCAAAAGATTTATTTAACTAAATTTATAGTTTTCTTAAATCCTTCAATAGATCCTTCAATGCTAGGCCAGTCCACACAAAATGAGATTCTAAAATAACCCTTTTTACCAAATCCTGATCCTGGTACAACAAGAACTTTATTTTCTTTAAGTAAATTTGTGAATTCCACATCATCCTCAATAGGGCTTTTAGGAAACAAATAAAATGCTCCCTGTGGTTTTTCAAATTCATAACCCAGTTTCCCAAGTTCATCACACAAATAATTCCTTCTTAACAAATATTCTTCCACATCAACTGAACTAAATAAAATATTTGAAACTGCTCTTTGCATAAAAGCAGGGGCATTTACAAATCCTAATACTCTGTTAGCAAAAACTATTCCATCCATTAGTAAATGATGATTACTAATTTTGGGGCTTAAAGCAACATATCCAATCCTTTCACCTGGAATAGCAAGATCTTTTGAAAAAGAACTTGCTATTATAGTATTTTTATAATAATCCAGTATATTAGGGCAATCTAATCCATCAAAAACAATCCTTCTGTATGGTTCATCACTTATAACAAATATTTCCCTATTAAATTTTTTTTCATAATTATTTAATATTTCAGACATTTTTATGAGAAATTGTTCACTATAAACAACTCCTGAAGGATTATTTGGAGAATTAATTATTACAGCTTTTGTTTTATTATTAATATTTTTATTAAACGAATCTAAATCCGGAATAAATTTATCATCAGAATCTACTATTCTAGTTATCCCAGAATGATTATCTACATAAAAATAATATTCAGGAAAAAATGGAGTGAATACTATTACTTCATCATCAGGATCTAATATAGCTTTCAAAATAACATTTAATGCCCCACCTGCACCTCCTGTCATTAATACATTAGACAGTTTAAAAGAGTGATTTGTTGTTTTAGTTAAAAATTCAGCAACTTTTAATCTTGTTTGATCCAACCCAGCATTTGGCATATATCTGTGTGCAGATTTATCAGGATTATCAATAAGTTTTTTCAATTCATCATACAAATCATCCGGTGGTGAAAATATCGGGTTCCCCAAAGATAAATCAAAAACATTCTCTGCTCCATACTTCTTTTTTAATTCTATCCCATCCTCAAACATTCTTCTTATCCACGATCCTTGTTTAAGAAAATTTTTCATTTTATTTGATATTGTCATTAAATCATTCCCTTTCATGAATATTAATTATTATACCAATAGAGATAATAAATTCATTGATTAAACTATGAATCAGTTGATATAAATCAACAATTTTATTACAATTCTTTCTCAGGGCCCGTAGCTCAGTGGTAGAGCGGTCGGCTCATAACCGATTGGTCGTAGGTTCGATCCCTGCCGAGCCCACCAGCGCTGCCGACGCATCCAAACCTGCGTTCCCGGTGGCGCATGATACGGGTGCCTTCGGGGTGGCCACCTTAAGGCTAGCTCACGCAAAAGAAGGTCCAACCGTCTAGTCGACTCATGCATATGGACGGCCGTGAACAAAATAGGCGTCGGCGCCGACCGCCCTGGTGGCTGGCCACTGTTGTCCTGCTGCCGACGATGTTCTTGCTCGTCACCGTGCTGGGCATACCATTGCTGCCGGTGCTGGGCGCGCTGCGCGAACAGGGGGAATTG
>NZNN01000011.1 GCA_002694895.1 Chloroflexota bacterium | reverse complement strand
CATACGAGGAGTTCCTTCCCTGCAAGGAGTGCATTTTCCACATGATTCTGTTGCATTATATTTAGAAAGATAAATAGCCACATCTATTGGATCTGTTTTGCCATTAAACCCTATAAATCCTCCAGCTCCTAACATTATTCCATATTCATTTAAAAAGCCTCCTAATAATTTTGTGTCAAATTCAGATTTAGGTAATATCCCACTAGAAGGACCCCCTATCCCAAGAAAATTTATTGGATTTTTTTTGCCTTCAATTCCTGTGTTTTTAATGACATCATTTATAGATATTCCCATTGGTATTTCTAGTATTCCGGATTGATTAAAATGTCCGCTTATACTTAGTAATTTCGTTCCTGGGAAATCTGGATCTCCTATATTTTTGAATTCGGATGGCGAATTATTCATTATATATGGAAGGTTACATAATGTTTCAGCATTATTAATTACTGTAGGGACTCCGAAGACTCCTTTTTCTGTAGGGAAGGGTGGTTTTAATCTAGGTTCTCTCCTATCTCCTTCCATAGTATTAATTAAAGTTGTCTCTTCCCCGCATACATACCCCCCTGCACCTGATTCTAATTTTATATTGAGTTTGTATGAAGAATCTAAAATTGTCTTATCAGATTTTATGATGCCATTATTTTCCATATTTTGAAGAGCTTTTTTAATTGTTTCAAAACTTTTTTCTGCTTCTCCGTTTATATAGAATGTTAGGTAATTACTTTTACTTGCATATGCTGCAATTAATGCTCCTTCTATTAATCTGTAAGGCATATTTTCCATTATAAATCTGTCTTTAAATACACCAGGCTCTCCTTCTTCACAATTTACAATTAAATATTTTTGCATTGATTTGAATGAAGATACCATTTTCCATTTAGTTGCGGCCGGGAAATATGCACCCCCTCTGCCACGGAGTTTGGAGTCTTCAATAATATCAATTATTTTTTCAGAAGGATGATTAAGAGTAGTTTTAATTGCCTTAAAATTGTAGATTTTATTATAGGTTTCAAATTTAGTATTTTTAATCTCATCTATTGCTTCTAAAACAATGTTTTTATTTAATATTGAATTAGAATTTATTATAGGTGTTTGATCTGAAATTAAAGGACTAGGCGTAGGATTTTTTAAAGAATAATACTTGTGATTTTGATATCCTACAGGGGCATTAAAGCATTTGAATTTGCAGTCTGTTGTTTCAAGTTTTGTATCAAAATTTTTTGTGTTGATAACGCATGAAATACCATCACATCTTTTAAGATCATTTTCTATTTGAGTTTTTATTTCCGGATAACTTGTTATAGCTCCATATATTTCGCTTTTAGCTACTTTTAAATACTTTGATAATAATAGCATATCAGCCTCAGATACAAAGCCTTGAGTTTTTTGAATTAAATGCAATGCTTGTAATAACGAACTTTTTTCAGGAGGAAAGTTTTTTGACAATAATTCTTTTGTGTTTTTATAGTGTGTTTTTGCTTGCATATTCTTTTGTATTAAGATTCAGTTCGCTTAATTTTGATATAGGTATATTACCATTTTTATCCCATCCTCTGAAATGGTAATAACTATCTATCATTGAATCTAAGTAAGAATGGGACATGATTTGATTTTTTGAATTTAACAATCTTTCTGGAAGATTATCATCTGACCTAATCCAACCATTCTGAATATTAAATAATTTTTTAATGTTATTTATTCTTTCGCCAGCTTTTTTAAGTTTTTCTGAATCGTATTTAACACCAGTAATTAATGAATATATTTCTGATGTTTCTTCGTAAAAGTTATTGAAAGATTTTCTTAGAAATTTACACCATATCATTGAATCAAGAATTGCCGAATAATCTTCACTAGCTTTTGTTTTTGAAGCAATAATAGTAGGGTTATTAAAGATTTCTTTATTATTGAAATCTATATCGTAAGCACTTGCCCGATTATGACAGGCACCTTTAGTACTAACTGATAATGCCAATGATAAAGCTGGCAAATTTCTTGGATCATAAGAAGGGATTTCTAATCCTTTAACGTGCATAGCATAATTTGCCGAATCTTTTCCTATAGATTCTGATGCAAGTTTAGTCCCATCAGCTAGTAAATCGCCTATAGAATCTCTGTATGCAATTTTTTTAATAAGATCTAATAATGAATTTTCTGAATTTATTTTTATTGAAGAATTTAAGTGTCCTTTTTCAGATGCCTCAATTGCCCATCCGATAGTTACTCCTGTACTAATAGTATCCATGCCAAGNTCATCACATAAATTGGCTGCCCTTATTATCCAGTTTGGATTACTTACTCCAATATTAGAACCTAAACTTGCNGTAGTTTGAAATTCCAATCTAGATTCAGTTGGATTATNATCATCATTTGTTATAAAAATTTTTTCACATCCAATTGTGCAATTCGCACAATGTGCTTTTTTTGAATAATGATTTTTTAATAGATTTTCACCTTCGATATTTTTTGCTTCTTTAAATACNGATTGTTTNAAATTATTAGTNGGNAACATTTCTAATCTATTAAGTATGGACATGTTTATTGTAGTCCCAGTAGTTCTGTATTTTTCAGTTGAATCACCTAAACTTTTTATTGANAATTCTTTTCTTATTACATTTAATTCAGATTGATTAGCAATATTAATTTTTTGAGTACCATGTATGGCTATTGCTTTTATCAACTTTGAACCCATTACTGCTCCTACACCTGTTCGTGCTGCCATTCTTCCCCCATCGTTTTTTATTCCAGCAAATCTAACTAAATTTTCTCCTGCAGGNCCAATGCATGCAAAAGAAAAATCATTACCAAGATTTTTATTTAGTATTTTTTCGGTTTCACTAGTGGTTTTTCCCCATATATTGGAGGCATCAATAAATTCTATAGATGAATTTTGGATTTTTATTATTTTGTTTGATTTACTTTTCCCAATAATTACAAGTGCATCAAAACCTGTTTTTTTTAATTTGTCCGCAAAATGGCTTGATGACATAGAATCACCAATAAAGTTTGTCAAAGGAGATTTTGTAGTTATTGCAAATTTGCTTGTTGTTGTAAGCTTAGTTCCTGTCAAAAGACTTGATGCAAATATCAAAGGGTTATCTGGGCTAAATGAGTCTGAATTAAATGAAGAATATTTGTATAGCAAATATGAACTTAAGCCGGTCCCTCCAATATAATCAGTTAAAATGTTTTCAGGTAAAAGNTGTATCTCATGTGAATAATTGTTTAAATTAATTAGNAGATACTTGTTGTTATATCCATTCATATTTAGCCACCAGCCTGACTACTGAATATTAGAATAGAATCATTGTTCTTTAGGTTTAATTCATTTTCTGAAGGGTTTTTAATTCCGTTAATTCCTATATTATAACTTTTCTTGAGNTTGNATTTATTTTCNTCNATTATTTCTCCAATTAATTNCGGATATTTTNTNGCTATCAGNGAAATAAGTTCTTCTTTTGTAATTTCTTTATTAACAGTTATTTCAAAGGAATTAAAACCTAAAATCATCCTTGCTCTTCCAAAAAATTCTATTTTAATGTTTATTTGAATCATATTTATTTAATTATATTTTTTGCTTTTGTTAAATCCTTTTCATTATTTATGTTAAAGAAACTTTTAGTATAAGGTTCTGTAGCATAAATTTCGTTTTCGGAAATAATTTTAGTTTTGCACATATTAAATATATTAGAAATTTTTAAGTTATTAGCATCTAAATTTTTCTTGATNACTTTAATGCANGATTTACTGTATATAGCATGAGTAGAATGNTTAAACCCCTCAGTTTCAGGGATAATAATATCAATTGANGATTTGATTTTACTGATCATCAAAGAAATTATAGATGGAGAAATAAATGGCATATCACAAGCTACTACAATCGATCTTTCGTTATTAGCTTTTAGTAGTCCTGTATAAATACCTCCTAGCGAACCTGAATTATTATATTCATCAATTGCAAATTTTGCATTTTTTAAAAATGACAATTCTTCTTGTCTTTGTTTATTATTTACTACTATTATTAATTCATTTACAAATGGTTTTATGGAATCATATACAATAGATAAAAGNGGTTTGTTTTNAATATTTTCNACAGCTTTGTTTCTNCCTANNCTTCTGCTNANNCCNCCNGCTAAAATTATCCCTGATAAATTTTTAGTGNTCATAATTTTATTTGNTTACCTGTATTTTTTGTAATNTATCCACCAATATTGTTTATTGCTTTTTTAAATTCTAATGAATTTATTATATTTAACATTAACTCTACATATTTTTCATTCAAAATATTTTTTGGAATTACAATATCAAAATTTTCTTCTTTCAAAGGTATAAAATCTAAGTTATAAGATTTTGCTGCAGACATTATGCCTAAACCAACGTTTGAATTACCAGAATATATAGCATATGAAACTGCTAAATGAGAATTTTTTTCATTTTCATATCCTGTAATATTTGATGGATTTATTTTTTCTTTATCCAGCATATAATCTAATAATATTCTTGTTCCTGATCCTTTTTGCCTATTTACAAAATTTAAGTTTTTATTATTTAAATCTTGTAAGTTCTTTATTTTTTCAGGATTCCCTTTTGCTACTATAATACCTTGTATTCTATTTACTAAATTTATTACTTCGACTTCTTGTTTGTTGATAAATTTTTTTATATACGATGTATTGTAAGTGTTTGTTTCAGGGTCAAAAATATGTGTTCCTGACATATGACATAAGTTTTGATCAATTGATAATAAGCCACCCAAACTACCAATAGGGTTAATTGACATATCATACTCATTTCCTTTTTGAAGTAGAAATGATTTTAATAAATCTAAAACGATATCATGACTTCCGCTACAAATAATTGTGTTATCAATTTTATTGATATCAGTTAATAGATTAATATCTATGTACTGATTTTTTTCAAATCCCTCTTTATTTCGAGGTATTTTAATTAAACAATTAGCTTTTTGAATAGAACTTATGACACCTGCACCACCTGGTAAAGGAACAGCTACATATTCATTATTGATTTTTCCCACAGTTGCTCTGATATATTCATCTTCACCCATGACAGAGTTTAATTTTCTTGCTAGTTTTGCTTTTATTGTGTTATTAAAAATTAATTTGTGATTAAGTTTTTTTTCAATAATCGGTTTAATTATTAATTCAGTTATTAATATTGCTGATATTGGATAACCTGGTAATCCAATTACAGGTTTATTTTGAATTTCACCCAAAATTACAGGATGCCCGGGCTTTATAGAAACCCCATGAACAATTACGTGCCCTAATTTGGAAATTATTTCTTTTGTATAATCTTCTGATCCTGCAGATGACCCCGCACTTACAAGAATAATTTCATTGTTTTTAACAGATTTTAAAATTTCATTTTCAATTTCTAATTTATTGTCTTTAATAATTTTAGAAGTACTAGAGATTGCACCAAAATCGTTTAATATCCCTGTAATGATATAGCTATTAAATTCTATCAAATCACCTTTTGTTTGTTTGTCACCTAGATTTATCAATTCACTACCTGTAGGTATAAATCTTACTTTAGGGACTTTTTTGACTTTTATTTTATTTATCCCACCTGCAAGGCATACTCCAATATCGTAGTGATTAATTTTTTTATTTTCTGGGATTATCATTTCTGATTGTATTAAATCTTCACCAATTTCCCTTACATGATTCATAGGAGGAATTGAGTTATAGATTTTTATTTTATTTTTATTTACTTTTGAAACATCTTCTATCATGATTACTGCATTAAATTTGTCATCTATAGGATCTCCAGTATCTATCCATTCAAATTTAGATTTTTGTAATGTTATAGGTGAAGTTTCTGTGGCTCCAATAGTTGATAGATGATGACAAGCAATACCATCCATAGCTGCTAAATTTAGATTTGGTGATGATATATTTGCAAATATTGGTTCCGCTGAGATTCTATTATGAGAATTTGTAACTAAAATTTCTTCTGTTTCGAGAGTATCAAAATAATTTTCCAAATGCTTGAAGTATGATTCCAAGGCTTCTTCTATTGGAATATTATTAAGATAATAATTTCTGGTATTTATATTATATTTCTCATTATTCATAAGTTTTTACTTTCACTATGCTATTTTTGTATAATCCACCGGTTTCAGGGGGAATGGTTACAAATCCATCTGAATTTACTAATGTGTTAATAAGATTAGATTTGCCAAATACAGGTGTTGCTAATATTTTTTGATCAGTGCTACTTATACTAACTTGCACATAATCCTCTCTTCCTGTTTGAGAGCTAATGTCTTCAGTTAATGTGCAATCTATTTGTTTTGTGATAACACTAATATGATTATTAAGCTTATCTAATATTGGTTTTACTATATTTATAAAAATCATTATTGATGAAACAGGGTTGCCAGGTAATCCAATAATAGGTTTTTTACCTGAAAGTCCTAAGATTGTTGGTTTTCCAGGTTTAACAGAAATACCATGAACAATTACACCTGGTTTATCTAGTGAATTTATAACTTCGGCTGTCGTATCTCTATAACTAATTGAACTGCCTGCAGAAAAAATTAACATGTCACAAAATTGTAATGCCTTTTTTGCTTGATTTAATTGAGAATTCAGATCATCTGGTAGTATAGGAAAAATTTCAGCTATACCACCCGACTTATTTATTAAATTTGAAATGGTATATGTATTTATGTCTCTAATTTTACCTAATTCAAGTGTGTTTTCAGGTGGGATAAGTTCATCTCCTGATGAGAGTACTCCAATTATAGGTTTTTTTGATACAAATATTTCTGTAAATCCTGATTCTAATAAACTTCCAATTTCCTGAGATCTGATTTTTGTTCCTTTATTAATAATTATATTTCCCTTTTTCGTTTCTTCTCCGCTAAAAATTATATTTTCGCCTATAGAGACAGGTTTTTTAATTTCTATCATATTATTTCCCAATTCTTCTGTATCTTCCTCCATAATTACAGCATTAGATCCTTTGGGAATCATTCCACCTGTAAATATACGCGATGTTTTTCCTGTTAATATTGTGTGTTTTGGAACATCTCCCATTTTAATTTCTTCAATAATTTCAAGATAATTTGGGTTTGATAATGAAACCCCATTTGAATCACTTGCATAAATTGCATATCCATCCATTGAAGATCTGTTGAAATGCGGCAGATTTATTGAGGATTTTATATCTTGAGATAGTATACGACTATCGGAGTTGACCGTATTTATTTTTTCTGAAATCATTTCAGGAAAATTTTTTTTAGATAAAAGCTTTTTTATAGCTTCTTTAGGTGTAACTACATCAAAGAATTCTGACAAAATTTATACCATATTTATTAATTCATTAAGTTTAGTTATTAAATTTTTTTGATTTAATCCAGAAATTACTGCTTTTACTGATTTGGTTAAGAGGCTTTTTTCTATTAACTCAGGTTCCATATTAATTGTGATTAGATAAAAAATGATATTAGACTTATCGATTATTTCAGCCGCATATTTTTCGTCAGGGATATCTGATAATGAATTGGTAATGATAAAACAAGCTTGCTGATTTGTGATTTTTAACTTTTCAAAGTTTGTAAATTCGTTAATTTGAATTTGACTGTTTAAAGAAAGTATTTGATCTGTAAAATTAATAATTATAATATTTTTCATTTATTTAACCATTTCAATCCATTTTCAGTCCCGTTATAAGGATTATATTCACATCCAATATATCCTTCATAACCTATAGACTGAATATATTTAAATAAAAAATCATAATTTATTTCACCTGTACCAGGCTCATTTCGACCTGGATGATCAGCAATTTGTATGTGTTTTATCATTTCTATATTATCACGTAAAGTAAGTGATAAATTCCCTTCCATAATTTGCATGTGATATGCATCATATTGAATGAATATGTTGTCTGATTTAACTTTATTAATTATTGCCTTAGCTTGCTTTGTGGTGTTTAAGTAAAAACCTGGTATATCTATAGTATTTATGGCTTCTATTAATAATATAATTTCTTCATTTTTNAATTTNTCTGAAGCGTATTTTAAATTATNGATTATTANATTTTCCAACTCTTCTTCACTTATTCCTTCNGGAGGTATTCCAATAAGNCAATTAAGNTGATTGCANTTTANTGTCTTAGCATATTCGATCGCTGTATCAACTCCGNTTTTGAATTCATCNATTCTNTCAGGATGACANGCNATACCTCTTTCTCCGTTANTCCANTCTCCNGCNGGNAGGTTATGTAAANCTTGTTTTAGNTNGAATTCATTTAANANGTTTTTTAATTCTTGAGGNTTGTAATCATANGGAAATAAATATTCNACAGCTTTAAAGTTATTTTTATATGCTTTTTCAAATCTGTCTAAAAAATCNTATTCTGTAAAAAGCATCGTAAGATTAGCAGCAAAATTCATATGTTTCTCCTTTTATAGGAATTGATGATAGCATATTTAGATTATTAATTACTTTTTTTCCTTTTAAATATTTATTAATATTTTAATATAAAATAGATATTCATAAATTATAAACATTACTAGAGAGTNTATAAATGAGTGATAAGATCAAAATAGGTATTATAGGTGCAGGTGAAAATACTAGGAAATTTCATATTCCTAATTTTCAAAAAATAGATGGAGTTGANGTTGTTTCTGTTTGTAACAGATCAAAAGAATCNGGGCAGAAAGTNGCTGATGAGTTTTCTATACCAAAAGTTTTNACTAATTGGAAAGATTTGGTAAATGATTCAGATATACATGCTGTATGCATTGGAACATGGCCATATATGCATAAAACTCTTGTTGAGGCTGCTTTAAATAATGGTAAGCATGTTATGACCGANGCTAGAATGACTGATAGTTATGAAAATGCCAAAGATATGTTAAGTTTATCTAAAGAATCTCCAGGCCTTATTGCACAAATTGTACCAGCGCCTATGACTTTGAAATTTGATAAGTATATAAGGAAAATTATAGCTGAAAAACAAATAGGAGAAATTATCCAAATTGATATCTCAATTAGTCATCAAACCCCTTTGACTGTAAGTGCTGGATATCCTGATTATGGATCAGAATATCATTGGAGAAATAATTTAAATTTAAGCGGTGTTAATATCATGCAATTAGGTATTTGGTATGAAGCATTAATGAGATGGGTAGGGCCTGCGAAAAATGTTTACTCCAGAGCTAAAACAGTTGTAAATACAAAAAAAAGATTATGAAGATTATTCATTTGTTGANATTCCAGATCATATTAATATTATTGGTGATTTACAAATAGGAGCTACATACAATATAAAAATGAGTACAGTACAAGGTAATGCTCAAAAAGATAGTGTATGGATATTTGGAACTGAAGGAACTCTAATGTTGGATTGTGTTGATTATGTTTTGTATAAAGGTGATCGTAAAACAAATTTAAAAGAAATAGTAGTACCTGATAATTATCAATCTTATTGGCGAGTGGAAGCAGAATTTATTTCAGCAATAAGAGGAGAAGAATTGATAACCCATACTCCTTTTGAGACAGGTGTTAAATANATGGAATTTACTGAAGCTACTCGTAAAAGTGCTAACAGTGGTGAAAGAATAGATCTTTCAATATAGTTAGTTTATATTCTTGATTAANATATTTAGTTTTTCAGATGTTAATTTACCTGAGATTCTATTTTTTATTTTTCCATTTTTATCAATTAAGAATGTTTCCGGGATTTTTGATACTCCATAAGATATAGTAATAAATTCTTTGTCAACGACTGAACTAAAAGAAATATTGAATTGATTTACAAATGATTTAGCATCATCAATATTACTATCCATATTTACACCTAAAATTCTTATATTTTGATTTTCTTTAGATATATTCTCCAATATAGGNAATTCTTCTCTGCATGGAGGACACCAAGATGCCCAAAAAGTGATTATTGTTGGNTTTTGGNTATTAAAATCTAATATGTATTTATCTCCAGTTAAAGTGGTGGATGTGAAACTTGGTGCAATAGAATTTTCCCCATCAATTACTATTAATTCAATGTTTTCATTTTTTGTACTTTGATATATAAATAAAAAACTAAATAATGAAATAAATAGAAGAAAAAAAGATATATATATATATAAGAATTTATATTTAATTTTAATTATTTGTTTAATTAAATTTAACATTAGAACATTATAAAATTTAATTATTATTATAATTGACTTGTTGTNACATTTGTATTTATAATCTTATTTCCTGGTGATTTTAGCGAGGTTGACCCACCCGTTCCCATCCCGAACACGGAAGTGAAACGCTTTTGCGCTGACGATACTCTATTGGCAACGATATGGGACAATAGGTAATNGCCAGGATTAAACTCTCAAAGGTATTTACTTCAGTAGCTTCTAACAATATAATATAGTTCGCAATTTTATATTAAATNTAATTCTGAGGAAAATAAAATCAATAATCAAGATGAATTATCTAAGCTTTTAGATGAACACGAAAAAGATGTAGTTAAAATTAACCGTGGGCAAGTTTTAACTGGATCTGTTATGGAGATAAACTACGAAGGTGTATTGTTGAACTTGGGTGGTAAATCTGAAGGTTTGATTCCGAAATCAGAAATGCGATATTTAGATCCAGAGATGNTAGAAAAACTTAATATTGGTGATGAATTAACTGTAATGGTTTTGAAAACCGGGTTTTTCAAAGGCACTGATGTTACCCCAATTTATTCATATGACAAAGCTTTAGTTAGGGAAGGTTGGGATATTTTAGAGAAAGCACAAAATTCAGATGAACCAGTTGAAGGCCTTATATTGGGATCTAATAAAGGTGGAGCTATGATTGATATTAAAGGAGTTCAAGGTTTTATTCCTTCNTCTCAACTTCTTTCTTATTTTGTTCCAGATGAAAATGTANNNGATTCTTCTGTGGAAGTAGATGTGACAGGNAGAAAAAATTTAGAAAAAAATATTAATAACAAGATTTCTTTAAAAGTATTGGAAGTAGATCAGACNAGAAATAGGGCAATATTATCTGAAAGAGCATTAATGCAGGAATTAAAAGAAAAAGCTAAACAAAAAGTAATGTTAGATTTAGTAGAAGGCCAGATTATACAAGCAAAAATAATTGGATTAAGTTCTTTTGGAGCATTTGTTGATATTAATGGTGCTGATGGTTTAATCCATATATCAGAATTATCATGGAATAAATTGAATTCACCAAGTGAAGTTGTTACGGTTGGACAAGAATTGGATGTATATATACTTCATTTAGATAGAGAAAATAAAAGAATAGCATTAAGTTTAAAAAGATTAACTCCTGGACCTTGGGATGAGATTAGTAATAATATGCCTATTGGATCAAAAGTTAAGGCTTTAATTACAAGAATAGTGGAATTTGGAGTTTTTGCAAGAATACAAGATATGGGTGTAGAAGGATTGATTCATATATCAGAGCTTTCTGATTTAGAAGATGTTAATCCTGCAGATNTTGTTTCTGTTGANCAGGAAGTAGAAGTCACAGTAGTATCTTTAGATCCNGAAAGAAGAAGATTAGGATTAAGNTTGAAAAACANNGANCAANAGTTAAAAAGCTCNAANGNAGNAGTCAGAAGNGGAACCAACAGAGGAACCAAANNCAGAAGAAGCAGCAGCAGAAGTGGAAGAGGAACCAAAGAC
>NZNN01000010.1 GCA_002694895.1 Chloroflexota bacterium | reverse complement strand
CAACAAATAACGAAGAATTTACAAAAAAAAAAATTGATATAAGTTTCAAAAATATGGAATTAATTCCTGATAACATAAATATTGAAGAAAATTCTGAGTTATATTTAAATATTATAAGTGACATAGATGGCAAATTACATATACATGGCTATGATATAGAACAGAAAATTGAAAAAAACAAAATATCAAAAATAACAATAAAATTAAACGCAACAGGGAATTTTCCAATCGCCTTTCATATCGAATCAAATCACGGAGAAGATGATCATCATAATACAGAAAATGCACCCCACAAAGAGACTATCATTGGCAACTTGATAGTTAACCCTAAATGATAAGAAATATATTTCTCATCATTTCAACAATATCTTTCTTATGGATATTAACACCAATAAAAATATATGCTCATGGTTTTGGTGAAAGATATGACCTACCAATACCTCTCACATTTTTCTTAATTGGAGCAAGTTTAACAATAATTTTTTCATTTTTATTATTATTACTTTTTTATAATAAAAAAGTAATAACAAATGAATTTAAATCCCCAATAATTCTAAATCAAAATACATTAAATAATATCCCGTTTAAAATAATCAAACCATTTATTAAAACTACTTCAGTATTTATATTCGTATTAATAATCCTAACTGGATTTATAGGTTCAAATAATCCAATAGAAAATTTTTCAGCCCCTATGATATGGATTATATGGTGGGTTGGATTTGGAATGATTACTCCAATAATTGGAAATTTTTGGAAAATTTTAAACCCTATTAAAATAATATTTAGTTTTATAGTAAAAAATATAATCAAACAACCAAAATTTCTTAATACAGGACTATTCACATATCCGAAAAAATTAGATGTATGGCCAATCATTTTTTCATTTCTATTATTTTCATGGTTTGAAAATGTAGGTAATGGATCTAGTCCTTTAACACTGTCTACACTGATAACTATTTATTCATTAGCAACTATTACTTTCATGTTTTTATTTGGATGTAAAACATGGTTGGAAAGAGGTGATGTATTTAGCGTTTATTATCATATTATGGGATCATTTGGTATTTTCAATATAATACAAAATCAGAACTTAAAAACATCGCAAATATCTTTAAGACTTCCAGTATTAGGTTTAGCTAAGCTTAAAACACCTAATATACCTTTTGTAATTTTTCATATAATTCTACTCGGAACTATTTCATTTGATGGTTTGTCTGAAACTTCACTATGGTCAAAAGTTGAAATAGCATTAATCCCGGGATTAGGTCGAATGATAACAGAATCATTAGGAATAATAGTAATTCCTACATTATTTTTTATTTTACTTTGGATAATATGTTGGATAATATTTATTATTACTAAAGAAAAAACTCCAGAAACTATAATTACATCATTAATATTTTCATTAACTCCAATTGCTATTGCTTATCATATTGCACACTATATTTCATATATTTTAGTCACAGGGCAATTGATAATTCCATTAATATCAGATCCTTTTGGCTATGGATGGAATATTTTTGGCACAGCAAATTATTCTTTGAATATTGGAATAATAAATGCTAAAACAGCATGGTATTCTTCAGTGGTTATTATTGTACTAGGTCATATTTTCTCAGTCATAATAGCTCATATTAAAGCTAAAGAAATATTCAGCACAAATTCAATAGTTATTAAAAGTCAATTACCTTTTTTAATTTTAATGGTTTTTTACACTGCGCTTAGCTTATGGATAATATCCCAACCAATAATCAATTAATCAATGATTGATTAATTGATTATTAACATTGAAGAGATAGCGACCAAGCTATATAATCAATTTTGTTGTAGGTGGAATAAATGTCAGATTACCCAAAGGAAGAATGCGGAGTTGTTGGCATTTCAACAAATGTTGATGCTTCAAGACTAGCTTTTTTTGCCCTTTACGCTATTCAGCATAGAGGCCAAGAAAGTGCAGGATTAGCAACATATAATGATAAAATTCAGATCAAAACTGGTATGGGTTTAATATCCCAAGCTTTAGATGAATCAGATATAGAAAACCTTCATGGGTCTTACTCTATAGGTCATACAAGATATTCAACTACTGGTTCAACTAAAATAGAAAATGCTCAACCGATTAGCTGTATGTTAGGAAATACAGAAATAGCTTTATCTCACAATGGCAATGTAATAAATGCAAAACAAATAAGAGATGAACTTAAAGAATGGGGGTGTGAATTTAAAACATCAAGCGATTCGGAAGTGATACTTCAACTTCTGGCTAATGCTCCTGGAAAAGAATGGAAAGAGAAAATTAATTATATGATGAATAGATTGCAGGGCGCATATTCTCTGACAGTTTTAACAGATACAGGAGTTATTGGAATCAGAGACCCGCTAGGTGTTAGGCCATTATGNTTAGGTAAAATTNATANCGGATATNTNCTTGCATCTGAATCATGTGCAATAGACCATATTGGCGGNGAATATATTAGAGAATTAGAAGCAGGTGAAGCTGTTTTNATAACAGAAAATGAATNNAAAACAATTTATNAAAAAGAAANCAANAAANTAGCAGCATGTGTATTTGAAAATATATACTTCGCCAGGCCNGACAGTATTCTNGATGATCAATTAGTATACTTAACNAGAAAAAAAATGGGNGCNCAATTAGCTATTGAACATCCAGTAGATGCNGATNTNGTAATTGGTGTNCCTGATTCAGCTACTGCTGCTGCTGTGGGATATTCTGAAGAATCAGGNATAACATNCNCNGAAGGATTAGTNAAAAACAGATATGTAGGAAGGACATTTATATTACCCGATCAACGATTAAGAGATATNGGNGTGANAAGAAAATTAAATCCTTTAAAAGAAATTATANATGGTAAATCAATAATTGTNGTTGACGATAGTATAGTAAGAGGAACAACAACTCCTTTTGTTGTNGATCTGCTAAGAAANGCTGGAGCTAAAAAAATTCACCTNAGAATATGTGCTCCTCCTATAAAATGGCCATGTCATTTTGGAGTAGATATGGCAACAAAAAACGAACTCTTAGCAGCAAATAAATCAATAGAAGACATACAAAACTTTGTTAAAGCTGATTCATTAGGATATCTTTCAATGGAAGGTTTGATGGAATCTGTTCCGAAACCGAAAAATAAATATTGTGATGCTTGTTTTACCGGGAAATACCCTATACCTGTTCAATTAGAAATGAATAAATTCGCCCTGGAAAACTAATTATATGGATTCAGAAAATANCCNTAATTATTTAAAATCCGGAGTAGATTTAAGNAAGGCTGCAAACTTAAAAGAAAACATGAAATCTCTTTTATCAAAGCATCAAAAAGAACATAACATTGGTAACTTTGGTGGTTTGTTTGAAATCAAAGATTATAAAAACCCNGTATTAATTTCTAGTACAGATGGTGTTGGAAGTAAACTATTAGTNTACTCAGAACTTAACAAATANAACTTACTTGGGCAAGATTTAGTTAACCTTTCAGTAAACGATATTGTTTGCATAGGAGCATATCCTTTATTTTTTTTAGATTATATTGCGGTAGAAAAAATAAACGAAGAAAACATATTNTCAATAATTCAAGGTATTGTGCAAGCTTGTGAAGAAAATAATTGTAAATTAGTAGGTGGAGAAACAGCTCAAATGGCAGAAGTTTATACGGAAGGNAAATTTGATCTGGCTGGATTTATTGTTGGAATTTCAGAAAAAAATAANATAAAAAACAAANCAAATACCAAAAATGGAGATTTGTTAATTGGAATTCCATCTAACGGAATACATACTAATGGTTATTCTTTAGTAAGAAAGGTATTTAAAATAGAACAAAACAAACAAATATTATATAAACACTTTGATGAATTAAACTCTACTTTAGGAGAAGAATTATCAAAACCTCATATAAGTTATTTCCCTTTAATCAAAAAAATACAAAATTATATGAAAATATCTGCACACATTACAGGTGGCGGATTTATTGAAAATATCCCAAGAGTAATTAATGAAAATCTAGATGCAATTATTAATTATGGATCTTGGGAAATTAACCCTATTTTTAACCTTATTCAAAAATACGGAAAAATATCAGATCAAGAAATGTTTAATGTNTTTAATATGGGAATTGGTTTAGTTGTTGTTTCAACAAAAGATAATTCTAAAAAAATCCTTTCTGAATACAAAAATGCAACAATTATTGGTTACTTAAAAGAAAATCAAAATCTTAAATCAAAAGTTATTATAAATTAATTTTAATCATGAATGTATTAATAAGTGTGTCTNACAAATCAAATTTAGAGAAAATAGCTAAATTTTTAGACAATTTAAACTGCAATATAATTTCAACGGGAGGAACATACAATCATCTGAAAAATATTAAAGTAAAAAACCTCTCAAAAGTATCCGAAATAACAAATAGTCCTGAAATATTGGATGGCCGGGTAAAAACCCTTCATCCTGTAATTCATGGAGGAATATTAGCTAAAAGAAATAACAAAAAACACCTGGATGAGATAAATAATATATCTGGATTATTTATTGATATGGTCATCGTCAATCTTTACCCATTTGAGGAAACATTATTAAACTCTGAAAATACACATGAAGAGATAATTGAAATGATAGATATTGGAGGTCCGACCTTAATAAGAGCCGCAGCGAAAAATTATGAATCAGTTGCAGTATTAGTTAATCCAAATAAATATGAATTAATAACAAAAATAACTGCATCAACTAAAAAAACAAACATCTCTATTCAAGATTTATGTTCAATAGAAGAAAGAAAAATACTAGCTGCAGAAGCATTTGAACATGTATCTAAATATGACTCTATTATACATTCATACTTAAACCCTGAAAAAGGCAGAAGCTTTCCTCTTGATGGCAACTTAATTAAAAAACTTCGTTATGGGGAAAACCCGCATCAAGAAGCAAATTTATATAAATCTGCAAAGCTCGGTTCAGGAATAATTAACGGGATTCAAATCCATGGAAAAGAAATGTCATTTAATAATATTATTGATGGAAATACGGCTTGGCAAATAGTAAATGATTTCAATGCTAACTCCTGTGTAATTGTGAAACATGCAAATCCTTGCGGACTTGCTTCCGGATCTTTTCAATCAGATGCATTTCAAAAAGCATTTGATGGTGATCAAGTGTCTGCATATGGAGGAATAGTAGCATTCAATAATATGGTTGAGGAAAACACTGTAAAAAAAATGAAAGGAATATTTTTTGAATTAATTATAGCGCCTGATTTTTCAGAAAATGCTTTACTTAGATTACAAAAAAGAAAAGATTTAAGAATTATTTCTATGAAAGACACAAAATATCTTAATCCTGAATTTGAATTAAAAACATTTGCAGGTGGTTATATTATACAAAATACAGACACTAAAGAAGATTTAGAAAGTGATTGGGAAATAGTAACAAAAACCAAACCTGCCAAACACGAATTTACAGATCTTAAATTTGCATGGAAAGCAATCAGGCATGTCAAATCTAATGGGATAATTCTAGTGAAAAATCAATCTATAATAGGATTNGGCACAGGGCAGCCAAATAGAATTAATAGCATAGAAATAGCATCAAAAGTAGCAGGAGAGAAATCAAATAATAGCGTACTAGCATCAGATGCTTTTTTCCCATTTGCAGACAATGTTCAGTTAGCAGANTCAATTGGTGTAAAATCAATTATTCAACCAGGGGGCTCGATTAGAGATCCTGAGGTTATTGANCTTGCAAACAAATTAAATATTTCAATGATATTTACTGGTACACGACATTTTAAACATTGATTTTTCTTTTAGGTGGTAATGAAAAAATCACCATAACAAATGCTATTAAATTTATAAAAGCAAAAGACATAAATGCAAATTTGTAACTACCATAATTATCAAAAGTAGCTCCNGAAATAATTGGGCCTGCAATAACTCCAAAAGTAACTAAAATACTNCTAAATCCCATGATTGTACCGTAATGTTTTATGCCAAAATAATCTGCCATTAAAGCATTGGGGATAACAGCGCTTCCTCCTTGTGAAGNAGANTATAAAATTAATGCCAAAATCACTCCTGTCAAACTATCCATTATAGACAATAAAAATACGCCTAAAGATAAACAAAACATGCATATCACTAATATATATCTTTTATTAATATAATCTCCGATGGTACTTAAGCCAAACCTCCCTGGAATACTCATGATACCCACTGAACCGGCAAATCCTGCAGCTGCAACTGGAGAAATACCTAAATCAACAAAAAATGGTACTAAATGTAAACTTACACCACTTGTAACTAATATCCTTAAACCTGTTGCCATGGTCAACAGCCAAAAACTTGATGTACTTAAAGCTTCCTTAACTGTATAACTTTCATTATCTTGATGTGTTAAGTCTTCTTCTGTATCATTTGATGGTTTCATCCCATCAGGGTAATCCCCATATTNATANGGATTNTGNCTCATTANNATTCCNCATGGNACNCCAATTAANAAAATTACAAAACCTATAATAATTGAAGTNTCTCTCCATCCATAANNNTGNATTAACCANCCATANANAGGNACAANNAAACCNCCNATNCCNACGCCAGACCACATAANTCCAAATGCTAAGCCTCTCTTTTTNTTAAACCAATTTGCAACTGCTGTTTGTATAGGAGTATGAAGGGTACCGGAACCTACTGTAACACCTAATATATAAACTAAAGAAAAAGACAAAAAGCTATCAACTTTAGAAAGTAAAATATANCCTACACTCATTATTGGAACACCTACTAAAATCACAANCCTGGGACCAAATTTATCAATTAAATAACCATCTATAGGGCCTAAAATTCCATTTTCTAATCTCGCAAGTGAAAACACTGTTGAAATTCTGGTCCTGCTCCATCCAAATTCTTTTGATAGGGGTAAAAACAAATTACCAAATCCATGATAATTAATGCCTGAAGAAAGAGCCATTGCCAAGCTTCCGGCAATAACTATATACCAACCATAAAAAATCTTTGATTTAGTTTTTTTCATAATCAATGAATATTGTTGAAATTAGATAATTCTGGCAAAGTTTCAGAAGTTGATCCTCTTAGTACTACATCAGCAATTTTACTAATAGGAGTAGGCATTGTATTTGCCTCAATAATAATACCACCATTCTTTTTTATATGTAAAGGAAAAGAAGCTGCAGGATTTACAAGAGTTGATGTTCCTATCACTAAAATTANATCTGCTTTATTAATTATCTTTACACAATCCTCTAATATTTTTTTTGGAATTTGCTCTCCAAATAAAACGGTATCATATTTAATAATACCGCCGCATTCGCATATAGGAGGTAAAATTTTAAAACTGATTGATTCTCTTGGAAAACGTAAATCACATTTTATACATCTGCACTTATATCTACTGCCATGAATTTCTAATACATTTTTACTCCCCGATCTAGTATGTAATTCATCAACATTTTGGGTAATAATGTTTTTTACATAATTATTTTTCTGCATTTTTGTAAGAGCATAATGACCTTTGTTAGGTTTTGCGTTTTCTACAGCATGTCTAAATTTTGTCCTACCTGGATTACTACTAAAATCTAATTGATCTTTCCACCATTTTTTTGGATTTTTCATAAAATATTTATAATGCCCAAAATATATTGGTTTAGTAAAATTATTATTCAACTTAGAATCTGATCTAAAAGTAGGAATCCCACTATCTGCTGATATTCCTGCACCTGATAAAACTATTGGATATGAAGACTTCAGTAAATAATTTTGAGCTTTTACTATATCCTTTTTATCCATTTATATTTAATTCTCTTTGATCTAAATGCAAAGAATTATAAGGAAAATTCAAATTTTCTAGAACTCTAAAATCAAATCCGGTTATAAGACATTGATTATAATCAAAAATAAATTTACACAAATATTCCTGATTATCTAAATCAAGTTCTGAAAATGCATCGTCTAATAAAATAATTGGTTCAGTATAATTCATTTTTTTTATCAGTTCACATTCAGCTAATTTCATTCCCAATACTAAAAGACGTGCCTGTCCTCTTGATGCAAAATTTTCAGCAATATTATTATCAATATTTATAATAAGATCATCCCTATGAGGACCAATTGTAGTTTTCCCAAGAGATATATCTCGTAATTCTACTTGTTTTAATTTGTTATGAAAATTGTTATAAATTTGATCTTTATCATTTTGCAATACAAATTCATTTAAAGGATCTAGATTACACAAATATCTTATATCACCATTATGATAATTATTAAATAATTTTGGATAAATCGATTCAGCTAAAGCACTTAATTGATTGATAGTTTTATATCTAGAAATCATTAAATAAGTACCTGATTCAACCATTTTATTATTCCAATATTCAAGCTCTATTTTTGACGCAAAATTATTTTTAATTTGTTTTAATAATGAATTTCTTGATTCAACAATTTTTGAATATATCAATAATTCAGATACATATTGATTATCAAGCTGTAAATTTAATACATTGATATATTTCCTACGTATAGATGGTGAACCATAAATTATATTCATATCATTAACACTAAAACATACAGATTTTAAATTACCAATAA
>NZNN01000009.1 GCA_002694895.1 Chloroflexota bacterium | reverse complement strand
TACAGATTCCTCAACTACTTCTTCTTCAGCTACAGATTCCTCAACTACTTCTTCTTCAGCTACAGATTCCTCAACTACCTCTTCTTCAATTTCTTCCTCAATTTGTTCTTCAGCAAACTTTCTAAATACATCTTCACCATGGCCCGGAGTAAATAATTTATCTTTAGTATCAATCTTTTCTTCTTTAGATTCTTCAGGCTCTACACTTCTAATATCTATTTTCCAATCTGTCATCTTTGCAGCTAATCTAGCATTTTGACCCTCTCTACCAATTGCTAATGAAAGGTGCTGATTAGGTACCCACACTATAGCAATTTTTTCATCTTCAATAAGTTCAACCTTAGCTACTTGTGCTGGATTTAAAGAACTTGTAATTAATATTTTTGGATCATTGCTCCATTCCACTACGTCTATTTTTTCACCCTGTAATTCGCTCACAATACTTTGTATCCTGATACCTCTTAACCCAACACAAGACCCAACTGCATCAATACCTTCTTGTTTTGCTACAACAGAAACTTTACTTCTATTACCCGCTTCTCTTGCTATAGACATGATATCAACAGAACCATTTGAAATTTCAGGAACTTCTTGTTCAAATAATTTTTGTAATAAAATAGTATCGGCTCTAGATACTATCAATTCTGGACCTCTTGGAGTATCAGCTATATCTTTTAATAAAATCCTAAATTTCTGCCCTACTCTATATCTTTCAGAATACATTTGTTCGTTAACTGGTAATAAAGCTTCAGCTCTTCCCATTTCAACAAACACTTTCTTTTGATCAATTCTAACAACTGTAACAGAAAATATTTCACCTTCTCTTCCCTGGAATTCTTTAAAAATTAAATCTTTTTCAGCTTCTCTTAATCTCTGCAGTATAACCTGTTTTGCGGTTTGTGCTTCTATTCTACCCCCTGCTTCATTTAATTTTCCAGTAAGTATATTTTGTCCAATTTCACAATCAGAATTTATTTTTTTAGCATCTTTTAAAGAAATTTCTATTGAACTATCTAATACTTCTTCAACTACATTTTTAACAACATATACGTTAAAATCACCTGTTTCAGTATCTAATTTAACGGAAATATTATGCCCAGATTTTAAACTTTCTTTTTTAAATGTTGAAGACAACGCTTCTTCAACAGCAGATAATATAGTATCCCTATCTAAATTTCTTTCAGCAGCAAGCTGAGTTAAAGCTATTAAAAAATTACTTTTCATAACATCAATCAAATAATATAAATAAAATACATTTATAAAAAACAAAAGTGGGTCTAGCCCACTTTTATTATCATGCATATATTTAACTATTATTTTAGTACTTGTAATAATTTATTTCAACACATAAGATTTAAAGTCGATGTCATAATATTTTATATATCAATAAAACTATACAATGGACCCTTTTGAAGAGGTAAACTTAAGTTTAAATAAAGCATCAAAATACACCAATACCAAAGTAACTGATGGTATTTTAGAAATGCTAACAACTCCGTGGAGAGAAATTATTGTAAGCTGCCCTATAAAAATGGATAATGGGGAAACTAAAGTATTCTCGGGATATAGAATACAGCATAATGCAGTACGAGGTCCTTATAAAGGGGGAGTTAGATTCCATCCTGATGCAAATCATTCTGAAGTGAAGGCATTATCATCACTAATGACATGGAAAAATGCGATTGTTGATATACCATTTGGAGGGGCAAAAGGCGGTATACAAGTTGATCCAAATAAATTATCAAAAAATGAATTGTATAATTTAACAAAAAGATACACTCTCAGTATTGATAAATTCCTTGGACCAAACACTGATATCCCAGCGCCCGATCTAGGTACAAACTCACAAACAATGGCTTGGATGATGGATGCGTACGGATCGATTCATGGATATACACCAGCAATTGTCACGGGGAAGCCTGTAGAACTAGGCGGATCTATTGGAAGAGATTCATCTACAGGAAGGGGTGTAGTTTTTATAATTGATGAAGTATGTAAAAAACTAAAGCTAAATCCAAAAAATACCAGTTTAATTATTCAGGGATTTGGACAAGTTGGTAGTTGGATAGCTCAAATTGCCTTTGAAAAAGGATATAAAATAATGGCAGTAAGTAATGTCAATGGTGCAATATTATCAAATAAAGGGATCAATATTCCAAATCTAATAGAATATTATAATTCAAACAAAACATTTGATGGATATAAAAATGTAGAACATATATCAAATGATGATTTGCTTCTTGCAAAATGTGATTTTTTAATTCCCGCAGCAATCGAAAGAGTTATAACTGAAAAAAATGCAGATCAGATCAGATCAAAAATTATCATAGAAGCTGCAAATCATCCTGTCACACCCGAAGCTGATAAAATTCTTGAATCTAAAAACATTGATATCTACCCTGATACCCTGGTTAATTCTGGAGGAGTAATAGTTTCATATTTTGAATGGATTCAAAATCTGTATCAGCATCAATGGGAAATAGAAAGAGTAAATTCAGAATTGCAAAAAATAATCACAAAAGCTTTTATAGAAGTTTATGATAATGCCAAAAATAAAAATATCAGTTTTAGACTATCTGCTTTAACCATAGGATTAAATAGAGTAATACATACTGCAGATCTCAGAGGTTATATTTGATGGATGACATGATTTTTAAATCCGCAAAAAATCAAATCAAACTATTACACAGCAGGCAAATCTCATCATACGAATTAACAAANGCATATTTAGATAGAATTGAGAAATATGATGCNGAATTAAATTCTTTTCTATATGTAAATAAAAAAAATGCTTTGGAATCAGCTAAAAACTGTGATGAAAGTATTTCTAAAAATGATTTCGAAGGAAAATTATTTGGGCTTCCTTTGGCCATTAAAGACTTAACTCCAATAAAGGGTATGCCCACAACTTTTGGTTCTTTGCTCACAAAAGATAACATAGCAAATTATGATGCCTTGCCATTTAAACGTATCAAAAANCATGGGCCTGTAATTTTAGGAAAAACCAATACCCCTGAATTTGGATTAATGGGGCATACTGAAAATTTANTAAAAGATCATTGCAGAAACCCTTGGAATTCAAANAAAACAGCCGGTGGCTCAAGTGGAGGTGCAGGAAGTGCAGTTGCAGCCGGTTTTTGTTCTATAGCTATGGGAGGAGATGCCGGAGGTTCAATAAGAATTCCATCTAGTTACAATGGTATTTTTGGAATAAAACCAACACAAGGTAGAGTTCCAAATCCAACTTCTACACATAATTTCTTATCACAAAATGGACCCATGACTAGATATGTAGAAGATGCTGCATTAATGCTAGAAATAATTACGGGATTTAGCTCAGAAGATCCTTCATCTTTAAACCAACCTCCAATAAAATTTGAAAATGAATTCTGGGAATATTCATTAACAGACTATTTACAAAGAACATATTCGAAAAATAAATTACAAATAGCTTGGTTAGATAATTTTGGTCATGCAAAACCAGATAGTGAAGTAAAANCAAAATGCTTAAATACTTTATCTATATTAGAAAATGAAGGGCATTCAATAACGCATATTAACATTGACCTTGGTGAAATATTTAATGCATGGCATAATTTATTTTCTGTTTCAGCATTTACTAGCCATGAAGAAGAGTATAAGAATAACAAAAATCAATTTGCTTGGTATACACAAGAAGCTTTTGAAAATGCAAAAAGTATTTCAGCAACTGAATATGCTCAATCTGTATTAAAACTTAAAAAAGTACAATTAAAATTTACAGAATTATTTGAAAAATATGATCTAATTGCCTCTCCTACAATGCCTACTACAGCTTTTAATGTTGGTGAACCACCTCAGGAAATTAACGGTGAAAAAGTTCATCCTTCATGGGGTTTCTGTTTATATAGTTTTCCTGTTAATTTATCAGGTGCTCCTGCAGTTAATATCCCTTCTGGTTTTGACAGCCAAGGACTTCCAATAGGGTTGCAAATAATTGCTCCATGGAAACAAGAAAAACAATTAATAAAAATTAGCCACTTCCTTGAATCAATGATAAATTGGACTCANTATATACCTAAAAAATACCAAGTTTAATCTAACCCAGGTCTTTCAAGATGCCAATCAGTAATTTTTTGAATATGATTTGCAATACTTAATAATTTTTTTTCACTAAGATAAGATCCCATTAATTGTACGCCTACAGGTAACCCGTTTACCTTTCCACATGGAATTGATATACCAGGAATNCCGGCAATGTTTGCAGGTATTGTCATGATATCACTTGTATACATCGCCATAGGATCTTTGGTCCTTTCACCTAATTTAAAAGCTGTTGTCGGAGAAGTGGGTGTNATCAGGCAATCAACTTTTTTAAACACATCATTTAATTCTTGTTTAATCAACTGTCTTACCTGTTCTGCTTTACCATAATATTCATCATAATATCCAGANGACAGCGCATATGTACCCAGCATAATTCGGCGTTTCACCTCAATNCCAAAACCTTTAGATCTGGAATTTTCTATTCGTTCCCACATACTACTAACTTGATTATCAGAAAAACCATATTTCACACCATCATATCTTGCCAGATTAGATGAAGCTTCTGATGGAGCCAAAATATAATAAACTCCCAAAGCATATTCAGTATGAGGCAATGATACTTCCTCTACTTCNGCACCATGCTCAATTAACAAATTAATAACATCAGTNATTTTATTTTTAATTTCTTTATCTAAAGTTTCAGGNAAATACTCTTTAGGAATTCCAATTTTCAAATTCTTAAAGTCTTCTATTTGGTCTAAAATTAAATCTTTGTCATAATCCTTAGATGTAGAATCATTTTCATCTCTTCCTTTTATTGCATTTAATATTAAAGCGGAATCTTCAACATTATTAGTAAANGGGCCTATTTGATCTAATGAACTTCCAAAAGCAATTAATCCATAACGACTAACTACTCCATATGATGGTTTNAGNCCAGTAACNCCNCATAAAGATGCAGGNTGTCTTATACTGCCNCCAGTATCTGATCCTAAAGAAAATGNAGCAAACCCNGCNCTTACTGCNGCTGCNGGTCCNCCNCTACTACCACCTGGAACATAATCANAATCCCATGGATTTTTAGTNGGTCCAAANGAAGAATTTTCAGTTGATGANCCCATTGCAAATTCATCTAAATTTCCNTTACCTAATAATACTGCTCCTTCTATATTCAGTTTTTTTACAACAGTAGCATCATAATTAGAATANAAATCATTTANTATTTTCGAACCTGCAGTNGTAGGNAAATTATTAGTACATANATTNTCTTTAAGCATATAAGGAATACCGNTTAANGGGNTNTGATCACCATTTTTTATTTTATTATCNGATNCTTTNGCNTGTTTNATAGCNAANTTTTTATCNGTANANAAAAAAGNATGNATTTNNTTATCAAATNTTTCAATCCTNTCAAANAAATAATCTACTAATTCAACAGAACTAATTTTATTATTTCTTAATAATTTACTTAAATAACCAATACTTTTACCCGACAAATCATCAGACATTTAATCATCTCCAAGAACATACTCAATATTCAATTCATTCCCATCATGATTTGGAGCATTGCTTAACAAAATAGATTTATCCCAAGATTTATTCTTAATATCTTTTCTNGTAATATTCTTATCTTTTAAATCATCATCAAATTCATTAAATACATTTATTTCTAAACTATTTAATTTATCAAAACTATCTAAAATATCATTTAAATCAACAGATAAAGTTTTTANTTCTTCTGAGGTTAAATTTAATTTAACCAAATCAGATAATTCTTTAATACGGTCTATATGTATTTTTTTCAATTTACCTTATCCTGTTTTTTGTAATTTGTTAATTCCATTGCTTTTGCAAATCCTTCAGACAAAATATTATCTATTGCTTCTACTGATCTATCAATCATATCATTAACAATTTTAGTTTCNTTAGCATCAAATTTTCCTAAAACAAAAGAAACTAAATCTTCTCCATATCTATCTGATGTGCCTATTCCTAATCTTAATCTGGGTATATCATTACTAGCAATTTCCGAAAAAATAGATTTCAATCCATTATGTCCTCCTGGTCCACCTCTTTCTTTCAATCTTATTACTCCCAACAATAAATTTATATCATCTACAATAATCAAAACTTCATTTGTATGTATATTTAATTTTTTAATTATTTTTTTTAATGGAACTCCAGAATTATTNACATAGGTTATAGGTTTTAAAGAATATAATTCTTTAGATTCATAAAATGTTTGATATAACTCATAATCATCTTTTTTAGATATCAATTCACTTTTATTAATTAAATTAAATGAATCTAAAACTTTCCATCCAATATTATGCCGAGTATTNTTATATTTCTTTCCCGGATTACCTATACCAACCAATAATTTAAACATATTTAAATATAATTTTAATAATTGAAATCACCACTTTTACCACCTGCTTTTGAGATTAAATGAATATCATTTATAACTATTCTTTTGTCCACAGATTTCAACATATCATAAATTGTCAAAGACGCGACAGTTACCGAAGTTAAAGCTTCCATTTCAACACCTGTATTACCAATGCACTTCACTTCTGAGTCTACTGTTATAAACCCCGAATCATCTAATATAAAATCTATATTTATATTTGTCAGATTTATCTGATGACACAAGGGAATCAATTCATGGGTTTTTTTTGCAGCCTGTATTCCTGCTATTCTGGCTGTGGCTAAAACATTACCTTTTTTTGAATCATTACTTTTTGTCATTTCAAAAGCTGTTTTTGATAATTTTATTTTCGAAACAGCTTTAGCCACTCTAATAGTTTGACTTTTATCTGAAACATCTACCATATTTACATTACCATCTTTTGAAAGATGAGACATTCTTGCTTCCTGATTAGCTTTTTGATCTACATTTTCATTACCCTCAATTCCTGCATGTGCTTTAACCCATTCCCATTCACAACGAAGATTTTTCTTTTTTTTAAATTCTTCCAACTCTTCCCACAAATCAATATTTTCTTTTTTTTTCCAATTCTTAATCATAGTATTTATAATTAATTGACTATCAGATTTAATAGTCACAACAGAATCATTATTTATATAATCTGATCCAAGAGATTTAATGACTGCAGTTAATTCCATACGATTATTTGTAGTATTTTTATCAGAACCACTNAATGATTCAATTATCTCATCTTGAGAATTTCTAATTTCATACGCCCAACCACCTGGTCCTGGATTAGGAATGCAAGANCCNTCAGTATAAACTATATAACGACTTACATTAGAATCAGTTACAAAATCATCAATACTGGATTGCTGAGATTTATTTTGCTTATTATCCACCAATTTTATACATCTCCACTTTTTCTTTATCAGTTTTACCTAAAGCTCTAAGTTGTGAATATTGATCAGATCTATTTATCCAAATATTTTTTATAAAATCCTCCAGATGTTTAGAAGATTGTTCTCTTATCACAGATTTCAAATCATGACCTTTATTTGTGAATAAACATGTATATAAATTTCCATCTGCAGTAATTCTTGCTCTTGTACAATCAGCACAAAATGGTTTTGAAACTGAGGATATTATGCCTATCTCGCCCATTCCATCAATAAATTTATATCTTGTTGCTACTTCTCCAAAATAATTCGGATCAACTGCTTCTAATTCATATTTTTTTTCTATAATCCTAAGAATATCTTCTGCATAAACAACATCATCTGATTTCCATCCATTTATAGTTCCAACATCCATATACTCTATAAATCTTATAATTAAATTATTTTCTCTTCCAAAATTTACCAAATCAATAATTTGCTTCTCATTTACACCTTTCATGACTACGCAATTAATTTTTATATTTTCAAATCCAATACTATTAGCAAATTTGAGTCCTTCTAATGTTTTTTCAATATCTAAATTTTGCCCATTCAATTTTTTATATGTTTCAGGGTTTAAAGAATCCAAACTAACAGTCAATCTATCTACTCCTGACTGCTTTAAATCCAAGGCGTATTTATTTAGGAAAAAACCATTCGTAGTTAACGCTATTTCTTTGATAGATTTAATTGATTTTAAATCTTTAATTAATAAAGACAAATCTTTTCGCAATAATGGTTCACCACCTGTAATTCTTAACTTTTCTACTCCAAGCTTTGAAAAAATTTCGCTAATTGTTATTATTTCATCAAATGATAACAATTGATCATTTTTCAAAAATTGATACCTTTCTCCATAAATTTCTTTTGGCATACAATAAGGACATCTAAAATTACATCTGTCAATTACAGATATCCTTAAATCTTTTATTGGTCTATTAAATTTATCTTTTATAACCATAGTAAAGAGACAATATACATTTTAAAGAATTAATTCAATGAATTTAGATAGGTTATTTTAAANAGCTAAATTCAAATATTTATAAATACTTAACTATAATTATAAATCTATCTCATCTTTAGTGCATTATAGATTTAAAATAAGTATTACTATAAAAACAGATGGCTTTAGAGTAAAAAGTTATAGAATAAACTTTTAATCCTAAATAAAATTCAAATAGGATGAAATNATGAATGATACAGAATTGATGCAGATAGCAATAAATGAAGCGATTAAGGGCTTGGAACTAGGTGATCAACCATTTGGGGCAGTATTAGTAATGGATGGTAAAATAATACGTACTGGCCGAAATCTTGTATACAGTACATTTGATCCAACCGCTCATGCAGAAACTGTAACTTTAAGAGATGCAGGTACTTCAATCAAAACTCTCAATTTTCCTGGAGCAACTCTTTACGCTTCATGGGAGCCCTGTCCAATGTGTCTTGGCGCCATTATATCAGCACGAATAAATCGTCTGGTCTTAGGAGGCAGGAAAAGCAGAAGGGGCAGTCAATACGGCAAATATACTGTAGAAAAACTAATAGAACTAACCAATGTAAAAGACAAGCTAACACTAACTACAGGAATTTTACAAAAAACAAGTGAGAAAATTGTAAATCAATGGATAGACAGTAAATAACAATTATACTTTTCCTCAAAAAAACTACTTTAAAATTTCAAAAACAATTCTTTTCTAAAAATTTAGACAACTTATTTAAAGCAATTGCTCTGTGACTAATTTTATTTTTTATTTCAGTATCTATTTCAGCAATAGTTTTTGAATATTTTTCTAAAAAAAATATCGAATCATAACCAAAACCATTAGATCCTTTAGGCTTATCTATTATTAATCCCTCACACTCTCCTTCGAAAACACTGACCCATTGTTTACTTTGACAAAGTGTTAATGCACATTTAAATTTTGCCTTAACATTATTAAAATCAGAAATTTCTTCTAATAATAATAAATTTCTTTCCTCGTCTGATAAATTGNCACCTCCATATCTTGCACTTAATACACCAGGTNTTCCATTTAAACATTCAACTTCCAATCCCGAATCGTCAGCTAAAACTAACATTCCTGAAATTGAAGAATAATAATCAGCTTTATGAAAAGAATTTTGTTGAAAAGTATCAAATGGCTCACTAACACTTTCATGAATACCAAGTGATTTAAGATCAAAAAATTTTATACTAAAATGTTCAAAATATTTTTTAATCTCAAGTATTTTCCCTTGGTTATGCGATGCTATCAGTATGTCCATTTATTTAAGATAATTCGCCATTTCTAGCTTCTGAAACCATCTTGCATCTATTTATAAATTCTTTTTGTGCAATTAAGAGATTATCTGAATTCCCCTTCCATTTATTCAGTGTTGATGATTGCAAACCTCTNCCATATGAAAAACTTAACTCCCATGGCATATCACCTGTTTGTTTTGCCGATTTATTTATAGCATCAAGATTATCTATAGATTCAATATCGGATTGGCCTCCAGATAAGAAAATAATACCTGGAACATTTTCAGGAATAGCCTCTTTAAAACATTTAAGTGTCATTTCAGCTACCTTGTTTTTATCAGCTCTATTTAGAGATTCTTTNCCTGACAAAATCATATTTGGTTTAAGCAATATTCCAGGTAAATTCACTTTATGTTTATCTAATTGATTGAAAACTTCAATTAATGTCTTATTTGTAACTTCATAACAAGAATTTATACTATGTTCTCCGTCCATCAATACTTCAGGTTCCACNATGGGAACCAATCCCGCTTCTTGGCTAGTAATAGCGTATCTAGCCAGTAAAACAGCATTTAATTCTATGCATTGAGCAGAAGGTATTTGATCACCAATTGTTATTACAGCTCTCCACTTACTAAATCTAGCTCCATCANCATGGAAATTTTTCATCCGATCATACAATCCATCTAATCCTTCAGTAATCTTTTCTCCAGGAAAGCCAATGAAATCTTTTGCACTTTTATCAACTTTTATTCCAGGAATTACACCTTTACTTTGCAGCAATTCAGACAATAACTGCCCTTTAGAACTTTTTTGATACAAAGTTTCTTCATATAAAATTATTCCACTAATATAATCTTCAATACCTTGGGTAGAAAAAAGTAATTCCCTATAATCTCGTCTATTGTTTTCAGTCGATTCTATATCAATGGAATCAAATCTCTTTTTAATAGTAGGGTTGCTTTCGTCTGCTGCCAATATTCCCTTATGAGAAGCTACTAATTTTTTAGCAATATTTGATAATTTGTCTTTATCCATAATATATCCTTTTATTCTACATTTTTTGTCAAATTTGCATTTCCAATAATTAATGAAACTGTTTGATGTATTCCCTCTGGTTCCAACTCTAATGTATCNATGCCTTTTGAAAAAGATTCTCCTCCGGCAATATTAATTATATAAGCCAATGGATTTGCTTCATACATTAATCTTAACTTTGACTTACGAGTATTAATATTCATAGGATTTAAATGAATTCCACCTTTTAACAGATTCCTATGAAAATCTGCAACCAATGAACCAACATATCTTTGTGTCAAAGATTTATTACCTCTCAAATTATCAATATATTCTTGTACCTCATTTGACCAATTGTGATAATTACTTTCATTAGCACTATAATACTGAGGATTTTTTGGTAATTTAATATTTTGATCCAACAATACAAATTTAGATTCAGAATCCAAAATAAATGAAACAATTTTAGAGTCATACCCAATAACTAAAACTGTATTAGGTCCATAAATAGCATACATAGCCATTTTTTGATTAGATCCTTTATAAGATTTGAAATCAGAATAATCAAAACTATTTTCCCAAACTCCAAAAATAGAACCTATACTAANTGAGACATCTACATTAGACGAACCATCAAGAGGATCCATCATAATCATATAAGAAGAAGAATTATTTTGAAGCTGTTTGATATCATCCAACTCCTCACATCCTACAGCGGAAATATATTCTGACTGAGCAAAATTTCTAAGAAATACATCNGTAGCAATCAAATCTAATTTTTCAACCTGTTCGCCATGAATATTTTCTCCACCATGCTTACCAAATAAATCTTTTGAATCGGGTCCATAAAGAAGTTTTGATATTTCAATCACACCATCAGATNTTTTAAGTATTATTTCAAATATTGCTTTATTCTCTGCAGAATTATCAGAGTTTTGAATTATATAATCATCTAAAGAAATCATAATTAATAGTTAAACTATTTAAATAAGTTTATAACAATCATAATCTTTATACACCTTAGAAATCAAAGCATTTTGATTTATAATATAAATAATGAAATTTAAACAAAGTAAAGAAAAAAACAGACAAGTAAACTTAGATGTAGATTTAGATGACAAAGACTTAGAACCTTATTATAAAATTGGTTATAAGAAACTAGTAAAAAAAATTACAATTCCAGGTTTCAGAAAAGGAAAAGCTCCTTATCATATTATTGAATCTCAATATGGTAAAGAAACAATAATATCTGAGGCGCTAGATAATATACTTTCCGATAAAACAACTGAGGCAATTAAAGAATCCAAGCTTGAATCATATATGCCTCCAAAAATAGAATTGAAAAACTTTAACCCTATTAAATTTACTATTATTTTACCCTTACAACCTCAAATTGCATTGGGCGAAATAAATAAAATAAAACTGGAAAAAATGAAAGATCCCGATTTTGAATCTCTAATAGATGAACAAATCAATAATTTACAAAAACAATTCACAAATTGGATTCCAAGTAGTGAAAAAGCGCAATCAGGAGAATTAATTTCTATTAATATTAAAATTGAAATAAATGGCAATNCTGTACTTGATCAAAAAAACACTGATATTTTACTTGAAGAACAAAATGATGAATTTGCACCGGGGTTAATTAAAAATCTTATTGGACTNAAAGAAGGAGATTCAAAAAANCTAGATTTAAAGATTTCAAAAAATCACCCTTCTTCAGAAATGGCTAATAAAAAAGCAAATTTTAACATCACAGTAAATTCAGTGAAAAAATCTGACTCACCTAAATTAGATGCAAATTTTGCAAAAATGGTTTCCAATAACGAAATTAAAACAATGAATACTTTAAGGAAAAAAGTTAAAACAAGTGTCGAAGAGAATCATAAACAGCAATCAGAATACGAATACCAGAATAATGCAATTAATGAATTGATAAAAATTTCTAATATTGAACTCCCACCTCTCATGATTGAAAGAGAAATTCAAAATGAAATAGAACAACTTGAAAATTTAGCAAAAAGATTCAAAATGACTCTTGAAGAATATCTTACTAAAAACAACCAAAATCTAGATGAAACTAAAAAAAATATAGAAATTGAAACATTGCAAAAATTAAATAGAACTTTCACTCTATTAGAAATATGTAAACAAAAAAATATTACTCCTACAGAACAAGAATTATCTGAAGCTGAAAAAAATTTAATAGCCCAACAATCAAATAATAAAAACAGCCCTAAATTATCTNAAGAAGAGATCCGAATGGAAGCAGAATACAGATTAAAACTTGAAAAGGCNTCAAAATATTTATATCAAGAGACCCTAGAAAACGTTGTATAGCAATTAAATNTATAAGACAATTNTANATCTCTCTAAAAAATAAGGAGTTTNAAAATGATTAATAATCCAAAAAATATAATACCTATGGTAATAGAAAGTGGTACCAGNGGAGAAAGAGCATTTGATATATATTCATTATTACTAAAAGAAAGAATTATATTTTTAGGAACTCCAATAAATGATCAGGTGGCAAACTTATTAGTAGCACAACTTCTATACCTTGACAGAGAAGACCCTGAGAGAGATATAAGTATATATATTAACTCACCAGGTGGTGTAATAAGTTCTGGTTTAGCAATTTTTGATACTATGAACTTAATCAGGCCAGATGTTTCAACTATTTGTGTAGGTTTAGCTGCAAGTATGGCTACTGTACTTTTATGCGCAGGAACAAAAGGCAAAAGATATGCTTTGCCAAATTCCACCGTCCATATGCATCAACCAATAGGTGGAGCTCAAGGACAAGCTTCTGATGTTGAAATTGCAGCAAGAGAAATGCTTAGACTTCAAGACAAAGTCAGACAAATGATTTCTGAGTCAACCGGACAACCATATGAAAAAATAGCTAAAGATACTGATAGAGATTATTATTTAACATCTGCCCAAGCCAAAGACTATGGGCTTATTGATGAAGTTCTTNATAAACAATAAAAATAAATTAAATGAGAAAAAACATTGAATACTTCAAATAACAATACAAAATATTTATGCTCTTTTTGTAAAAAACCTCAAACTCAAGTAAATAGATTAATAGCAGGTCCAGATCGAGTGTTTATTTGTGATATATGTGTGAATTTATGTTCTGACATGTTATCAAATACAAATATTAAAAATAAAGATCTAAAAAAATATTCAGATGAAAACAAATCATCAATATCATATCCTATATCTATNAAATCTGAATTAGACAAATCAATTATCGGGCAAGAAATAGCAAAAAAAATACTTAGTGTATCTGTTTATAATCATTACAAAAGAATTAATACGCAAAATACACAACAATCCGATATAACAATTGAAAAATCAAACATAGCATTAATCGGTCCTGCTGGATCTGGAAAAACATTATTAGCTCAATCNTTAGCTAAAATTTTAGACGTCCCATTTGCAATAGTTGATGCAACATCACTAACAGAAGCAGGGTACGTTGGTGAAGACGTTGAAAATATATTACTTAGATTAATACAAGCAGCAGATTTTGATATTAAAAAAGCTGAAAAAGGCATAATTTATATAGATGAAATAGATAAAATAACTCGTAAATCAGCTAATCCTTCTTTAACAAGAGATGTGTCAGGTGAAGGAGTTCAACAAGCACTATTAAAAATAATAGAAGGAACCATTTCAAATGTACCTCCCCAAGGTGGCAGGAAACATCCTCATCAAGAATTTATCCAGATTAACACACATAACATTTTATTTATTGTAGGCGGAGCTTTTGAAGGAATTCAAGATATTGTTAACAAAAGAATCCAAAAAAATTTCCATTCCATTGGTTTTCAATCAGATAAAAATAATTCGAATGACCAGGAAACAGAACAGAATGCTACCACAGAAGATCTACTAGAATATGGATTTATACCTGAGTTTATTGGCAGATTACCTGTTATTACTCANCTTCATGAATTAAACGAAAATCATTTATATGACATATTAACAAAACCAGTNAATTCTATTATAGAACAATATAAAACNTTATTTTCAATAGATAACCTNANATTAGAATTTGATAATAAAGCTCTAGAAAAAATTTCAAAATTAGCAATAGAAAGAGGAATTGGTGCAAGAGGTTTGAAATCTATATTAGAAGAAACTTTAATTGATGCAATGTACGAACTACCTGGTAAAAACAACTTTTCAAGAATCCATGTAACTGAACAATCAATCAATAACAAAAATAAATTTATCATCTATGATAAAAATAATACTNAAATAAATTACGACGATTTATTATCAGAATCAGCTTAATAATTTTTCTATTTGCAGACTAAAATCAACAGATTTAAAATCTTTATTGGGTTTTTCATTAAATAACTGCTCTAAAACTTCTTTATTGTTAATTAAATAATTTATAACAATCACTAATANATATTTTTCCCTAGATAATATTTGATTTCTAATAAGAGTAAATAAATCTAAATCTTCATAAATAATATTTTTATGATTTGATTCTAAATTAAATTGATTCCATGCATCATTATANAAATTAGATTTTATTGGAAATTTACAATATCCTATTGATTTTCCTGCATCAAGGTTTTTAGTAACAATATGAACATTTAATCCTGAATATTCNTGATGATTTTCAATAAGTTTCACAATTACCTGCCCCCATGTACCTTTAGGACCATCAGGTAGAGCAGGGTGCAAATTAATAAATTTAAACTTTGTACATAAATCTTCACTTAAAATAAGCATATAACCTGCAAGTACAATTATATCAACTTCATACTCAGATATTAATTTAAGAACCTCTTTATCATATAATTCTCTACAATCAGAAAATTTTTTATAATTATTCTTTTTTTGAAAATTTNCAGAAGATAAGGTAATTAAATTTATATTATTTTGAGTAATATAATTTATATATTCATCACTACCATCTGCNTCACCAAATTCCCTGTTACAAAATACAAATTCCAAAGATGCATTCAATGAATTTTTACTAATCTGATTTAAAAAAAAATTAATAAAACCTAAAGACCCTTTACCATTTCCTGTAGAAAACCATCCAATTTTTAACATTAGCTTTTAATTTNAATTANGTATTTATCAACAAAAATATCATACATCCCCATATAATAAAACTTAATATACTTATAATTAAATTAATATTAATTCTGATATTAAAATACANTAAAATTGATGAACTAAATATCCCACCTAGCAATCCTCCCAAATGAGCCCAATTATCAACTCTTGGATATGTTAATCCATAAAACAAATTGATTGTTAGTAAAATAATGATACCAATTAAATTATTTTTNGCATAAATAGGATTAAATTTTCTAATATGTACATAGTAAATCATTAATGATCCAAGTAAACCAAATACTGCCCCGCTAGATCCTACAGAAATTGCATTATTNTTTAATGCTACACTTAATGCACTTCCTGTAATTCCAGAGCATAAATATAAGATTAAAAAATTTCTTTTNCCAAATAATTGTTCAATTAAATTTCCAAAAGCTAATAATGCAATTGAGTTAAATATCAAATGNGAAATACCAGAATGAAGAAAAACAGAAAAAAGAAGCCTCCATACTTCTCCTTCTTTTACATAAGGGGCATAGTTTGCNCCCATTGCAATTAAAGTATTCGAAGAACCATCTAATATTAATTCAGAAATTATCCAAATAAATATATTAACAAATAAAACAATTAAATAAATAGATTGTGTAGGTTTACTAAAAANCACGGGTTAACTCAAACTCAAATTAAATCTTTTCATAGTTAGTAATAACTAACTGAGCTTTTTCTAAAGCTTGATTACAATGTTTAACTAATATCTGCCCTTTCTCGTACAATTTAATTGTTTCTGACAAAGATAAATCCTGATTCTCTAATTCATTAACTATTTTCTGTAAAAATAATAAATTCTCTTCAAAATCNTCAAAATCTTTATTTGCTTCACTTTTATTTTCAGACATTAATTACTCCTTAATTTTATTTTCTACTTTTGAGCTTAATATTCCATCAGACAACAAGATTTTCAATTTTTCACCCATTTCTACCTGATTAATTGACTTAATTATTTTTTTCTTATTATTTTCTACAAGAGCATATCCCTTTTTTGACATTTCAGTAATATTAAAAACACTTAAAGAATGCTTTATAACTTCCAGATTATTTATTGTTGTATTTATATAATTAGACAATTTATCATTTAGCATAAATTCTATCTGATCAGTATTTCTAATTAAAATTTCTATTTTTCTTGGGAAAATATTATGTAATCTTATTTTTACTTTTTCTATTTCAGGAATTTTAAATTCCAAATAATATTTAAAAGACTTTTGTATATTTAAAGACAATCTATTAATGTCAATTTTCAAATCATTGATATCAGGTGTGATCATTTGAGCTGCACCTGTTGGTGTTAATCCTCTTTTATCAGCAACATAATCTGAAAGTGTATTATCATCTTCATGTCCTATTCCTGTCACTATTGGGATTTTAGAAGNAAAAATAAATCTTACTATTTCCTCTGAATTAAAAGGCATAAGGTCTTCTTCAGAACCACCTCCTCTAGACAAAAGAATAATATCACTTAATGAATCTTTATTTGCTATATCAATTGAATTACACACATCTTCAATACAATTTTCACCTTGCATCAAAGTAGGAATCAAAATTAACTTTACTAAAGGATATCTCATTGTAATTACTTTTTTAATATCTTCCCATGCCGAAGAATTTTCTGATGTTATCACACATATAGTTTGTGGAAATAAGGGTATATCACGCTTCCTACCTATATCAAATAAACCTTCATGTTCTAATCTTTGTCGTAATCTATCAATCTCTATGGAAATATCACCTAATCCATGTTTTTTAACAGATCTAACTTTTAACTGTAAATTCCCGGTAGGTGAATATATTTCTATTTCTCCATTGATTAAAATTTTATCTCCGTCTGAAAAATCATCTGAACCAATATGAGCGTACTTGAAAAATACACATCTAATCATATTATTTTCATCTTTTATTGAAAAATACTTGTGGCCAGAATAAGCAGGTCCTTTATAATCAGTAACTTCGCCTTGTATCCATATATCTTTCAAATAAACATTTTGATCTATTAAGCTATTGAGATTAACTAATAAACTAGATACTTCAAAAATATTTTTCATTTTCAAACTCTTCCTATGTATTCCGATGTTCGTGTATCCATTTTAATTAAATCATTATTATTAACAAATAAAGGAACATTAATAATAATCCCAGTTTGTAAAGTAGCTTTTTTTGTTGCTCCCTGAGTAGTATCTCCTTTAACAGCATTATCAGTTAAAATAACTTTCATATCAACAAAATTTGGTAATTCAATAGATATCGGATTATTTTCAAAATACAATAAATCAATTTGTAATTGATCAACCAAATAATTAATACGATCTCCTAATATTTCTTTACTTAAATTTATTTGTTCATAACTGCTATTATTCATAAATACATAATTATCCCTATCTGAATAAAGATAAATTGCACTAACTCTTTGTATATTTGCTGCTTCTATTTTAATGTCATAACCAGAATAGGATTTAACTAAAACTTTTTCTGTACGAATTTCTTTATATTTAAGTCTAATTACTGGAGCTCCTCTATCTTTTTTAGATCTTGAATATTCAAGTAAAATACAAGGTTTCCCGTCTACATCTAAAGCCATACCTTTCTTCAATTCATTATAAGCCAATGACATAGTATTTCTCCTTTAACTTATAAAATATCCAACAGCAAGTTTATATCCATTGGAACCAAATCCAACTACCATTTTTGAGCAAACATCAGAAATAACAGAATGATTTCTGAATTTTTCTCTTGTAAAAACATTTGAAAGATGAACTTCTACTACAGGAATAGAAATTGATGAGATAGCATCACGTATAGAAATACTATAATGACTTAAAGCTCCCGGATTTATAATTAATCCCTGATAAAGATCATTACTTTTTTGAATCATATCAACTATTTCCCCTTCATGATTAGATTGAAATGCCTCTACATTAATATTATGATTTTTTGAATATAAAAAAACATCATCCAAAATATCTTGCAAAGTTTCTTTACCGTATATTTTTGGTTCTCTTTGACCTAATAAATTTAAATTTGGACCATTAATAATCAATAAATTCATTTTAAACTAACCCTTGGATGTGAATTGAAATAAGATTTTTTCATATCACTATTTGCAACTTGAGTATAAATTTGCGTAGTAGATACTTTTGAATGGCCTAATAATGCTTGCACAGTCCTTAAATCTGCCCCATTAGAAAGCATATGTGTTGCAAAAGTATGTCTTAATAAATGAGGATGTAATGAAACCCCAATTCCAGATTTATATCCATATTTTTTTACTAAATTTTGAATTGATCTAACAGATAATCTAGTACCAAATCTATTTAAAAATAAAGCATTATTCTGAGGGTTTTTAAATTTTTGTGAACATAACTTAATATATTGATCAATCCAAATTCTGGCATTACCGCTCATAAAAACTACTCTCGGTTTAGCACCTTTACCCATTAATTTTATTTTATTTTTATCAATAATATCATCAATATTTAACGACGAAATCTCTGAGACTCTCATTCCTGTAGAGTAAAGAGTTTCAATCAAAGCTCGATCTCTAACTCCTGATAAATTAGTAACATCAACACTTGATATTAATCTTTCAGTTTGTTCAATCGAAATTATATTAGGTAATTTTTTTTGTATTTTGGATTTAGAAATCATAGCAATTGTAATTTCATCAAAATCGGAATTTGTAGAAACATAATTAAACAAACTTCTTAGTACACTTAATTTTCTGTTTATACTTGATCTCTGATAACCTTTAGTATTCAAATAATGTACATATTTTCTAATTAAAGATTTATCTATATTTTTCAATAAAATATTATTATCTAAATTAATAAAATCTTTAAAACTTTTTAAATCATTTTTATAATTTCGGACAGTAAATTTTGATAGATTTCGATAACTTATTAAATAAGCAATAAAATCTTCAATTAATTGAAGCAAATCTTTAATAATCTTCCTTTTCATAACTATATTTACTTACTAATTTTCATAGATTCTGGTATTTTTTGAAAAGATTTACACATTTCGCATCTCAAACTGTTCCCTCTAATAAATAAAGTTTCGGCTTTACATTCATCATTTAAACATTTACCTTCAGCAGGTTTATATCTAGAATTAAATTTACAATTTGGATAATCAGCGCATCCATAATATNCACTTCCTTTTGCCCCTTGCAACTCTCTCATTGTTCCATTTTTGCACTCAGGACATAAATGATTTGTTTCAGTGATAATTGCTTTTGTAGTTTTGCATTTCGGGAATGCAGAACATCCTAAAAATTTAGTGCCATTTTTTTTAGTACTTCTTATGATCATTGGACTTTCACATTCAGGACAATGTTCATCTGAATATTCTTCAATTTCATCTTTTGGAACCCTGTCTTGTTCAAGNGCATTTTTTATACTAAGTTCTAGTTTTGTATATAAATCATTTAATAACAATTGCCAATCCATGTCCCCAGTAGCAATTTTATCTAACTTTTCTTCCATATCAGTTGTATAAACAGGGCTAACTTCAGTAGAAAAATTATTTTTTAAAAANTTCGATATTGCTCTACCTAANTTAGTTGGGTGTAATCTAGATTCTTTTTTTTCAAGGTACAACTTCAAATTTGTTTTTATTGTGTTTGCATATGTACTAGGTCTGCCAATGCCTTCTTGTTCCATTTTTCTAACTAACATAGCTTCATTATATCTAGGCAATGGCTTTGTTTGATCAGCTTTTGAATTCACATCTTCAATAATTACTTTNTCACCTTTCNTGAATTGGAAATTTAATGTAATTTCACTATCAGATGCTTCTCTGTCTTCTCCATAAATAATATAGTATCCATCAAAATCAATTATCCAATTTTCTATCTTGAAATCTAATTGTTCATTTTCATATTTTTTGTCACACGAAATTACAGCCTTAGTAACATCATATACTGCTTTTTCCATTTGTGATGATACAAATCTTTTCCATATCAATTCATACAATCTGAGCAAATTACGATTATCNGTAGATATTAGATTTTTTAATTTTTTGGGAGACATTTTAACATCAGTAGGTCTTATGCACTCATGCGCTTCTTGAGATCTTTGTTTATTCTTATAATGATTGGGTTTTTCAGGAATGTATTTATCTCCATATTCATTAGAGATATAATTTCTTACACTAGTCATTGCTGTGGGCGTAATAGTAAAAGAATCTGTACGCATATAAGTAATTAACCCAATTGANCTTCCATCATTTAAATCTACTCCTTCAAATAATTGTTGAGCTAAACTCATTGTAACATCAGGTGACAAACTTAATTTTTGACTTGATTCTTGCTGTAATGAACTAGTTATAAATGGTGGCCTAGGAGATTTGTAACTTTTAGAATTTTTAATATCTGTTACAACAGCATCNTTATTTTTTAAAATATTTACTATTCCATCAGTTTTCTTATTATCAAAAATTCTATATTTTATATTTGTTTTGGTATTAGGATCACTTAAATTAGCCTTAAATTCAGAATTGTCAATTTTAAGCATAGCTGATATATTCCAAAAATCTTCAGAAATAAAGTTTTCAATTTCTTCTTCTCTTTCTATTACAAATTGTAATACTGGTGATTGTACTCTTCCTGCAGACGTATTATATTTTACTTTTTTCCACAAAACTGGGCTTACCTGAAATCCATAAATCCTGTCTAATAATCTTCTTGCTTGTTGAGAATCATACAAATTTGAATCTAATTTTCTCGGATTTGATATCGATTCAAAAACAGCTTTTTTCGTAAATTCATTAAAAACTATTCTATTTTGCTGATTTTCATCAAGNTTTAAAAATTCTGCAATATGCCANCCTATTGCTTCACCTTCTCTGTCAGGGTCAGTTGCAATATATATTTCAGATGCNTTATCTTTTCCTAGCTTTAATTCTTTTTTTACTTTTTGTACATCCTTGCTTGTTGAGAGTTCATATTTGGGTATGAATTCATATCTTGTAGTTCCATTACNTTCGGTTTCTTTAATTTCTATGCCTAAATCTTTCTTAGACAAATCCCTGAAATGCCCAACAGTTGCAATAGAATTAAATTCTTCACCCAGTAATTTGGCAATTGTTTTTGCTTTTGTTGGAGATTCAACTATTACTAATTTTTTTTTGTTTGTCAATTTTATTCCTATTTTTTATTATTAATTCGGAGAGGATGGGATTCGAACCCATGGAACTGTTGCCAGTTCACGCGCTTTCCAAGCGCGCCTATTCGACCACTCTAGCACCTCTCCATCTATTTTNTNATTTNCATACGGAGAGGGTGGGATTCGAACCCACGATCTGAAAATTCAGATACNGGTTTTCGAGACCAGCTCCTTAAACCACTCGGACACCTCTCCAATACAAGTAGTTACTGATNAAATAATTATCCTAGCAAAAGATTATAAATGATTTTAAACAGTATATTCAAATCAGTCATCAAAAAAAAACTAGTTAAATACCATTTAATTTTTATTTTCTGATTTTATAACATCTATACAAAGCTCATTTAACTGTTCTTTCGATAATGGACTTGGAGATTCAAATAAAGGNTCAAAACCACTTTGAGTTTTTGGAAAAGCTATTACATCTCTTATATTTTCAGTGCCAGCCAATAACATCACAATCCTATCTATTCCTGGNGCAATACCGCCATGTGGTGGTGCTCCATATTCAAAAGAATTTAATAATTGCGAAAATTGTTCATTAGTTTGTTCCTTCGAATAACCTAAAACAGAAAAAATTTGTTCTTGTAATTCTTTTTTATGAATTCTGATACTCCCACTCGCTAATTCATACCCATTTGCAACCATATCATAACAATAAGCTCTTATTTCCCCNGGGTTATCTATTATATTACTCAAATATTTCTCATGAGGCATTGTAAACGGATGATGTGAAGATTCCCATTTTTGAGCATCTTCATCCCACTCAAATAATGGAAAATCTGTAATAAAACAAAATTGTAANTCATTTTTATCATACAATTGTAAATCACGTCCTAATCTAGATCTTAAATTCCCTAATATCTCTAAAGTATTTTTATTCTTACCAGCAACCATTAAAATCATATCCCCATTCTTAGCTCCGGAAAATTTAGNAAGTTTTTTTACAAAANTTTTATCCAAGTATTTTTTTACTATACTTTTAAATTCAAACTCNGAATCCAAAACTATCCAAATTAATCCACCACTTCCTAAATTTTTGGAATAATCAACAATATCATCTATCTGTCGCCTTGAAAATTCACTTCCTTTTGGTACAACTAATCCTTTTACAACTTCTCCTCTCGATACAGTGTCAGATAGAACTTTAAATTGATTGCCTTTACACAAATCAGTAAAATCATTAATCTTCATTCCATACCTTATATCAGGTTTGTCAGTACCATAAAGATTCATAGACTCATCATAAGTTAGTCTAACAAAAGGAGAATTATATTTTTTATTTAATCCTACTTTTTCCATCAATCCTTTCATCATATCTTCTGTTAAAGAAAGTACATCCTCTTGGTTAACAAAACTCATTTCNAGNTCCAATTGTGTAAATTCAGGCTGTCTATCTGCTCTTGGATCNTCATCTCTGAAACATTTTACTATCTGAAAATATTTATCTANNCCAGCAACCATTAATAATTGCTTNAACTGCTGTGGTGATTGNGGTAAAGCATAAAATTGTCCNGGGTTATTTCTGCTTGGAACAACAAAATCTCGTGCACCNTCTGGTGTNCTTTTAATTAATATNGGAGTTTCAATCTCTAAAAATCCTTTATTATCCAAATANTCTCTTATATATTTAATTACATTATGTCTTAAATTTAAAATATTATATTTCTGAGGTCTCCTTAAATCTAAATATCTNTATTTAAGNCTCAAGAATTCTTCAGTTTCTTCTTTAAAATCAGAAATTTCAAAAGGAAGAGTTTTAGANATATTAATAACTTCATATGATTTAGCAATCAATTCAATTTTCCCGGTATTTAAATTTGGATTCTGGGTACCTTTAGGGCGTAATTTTACTAAACCTTTTACTTTTATTATCCATTCTGATCTAAATTGATTCCAGTTAATTTCAGAAGGTTTTAAATTTTCAGGATCAAAAACTACTTGAATTAGACCAGTTCTATCCCTTAAATCAATAAATAACAACCCTCCATGATCTCTTCTCTTATTTATCCATCCTGAAAGAGTTATCTCTTTATTTACTAAATTTTCGGTAGGTTCGCCACAATAATAATCTCTATACAATATTTACCTCGAATCAAGGATATTATTTGAATCCCTGTCATACAAAATCCTGCTAACTAACAAATCTAAACTCAAAAATGATTTCAAATCTATATTATTAGTTAATACTCTTTTAAACAATAATAATACAAATAATAATTCAAGTGAAATGATAACGTAAATATTCTCTAAAATAAAAGGGGTAAGAAAAATAAAAGCTATAATTCCTAAAAATGTCGATAACGCATTATTTTTCCACAAAAAATACTCAAATAATTTAAAAATTATAACAATAATAATAGCTTCTTTCCATAATCCAACAGCACAAATAATTCCCAATGAATTTAAAATCCCTCTACCACCTTGAAATTTTTCAAAAACACTAAACATATGAAAAAATACTATTAAAATTAAAGAAAAACAATAAATTAAATTATTTACATTAAAATAATTTAAAAAAAATATAGGTATAAATCCCTTAAACCAAAAATCAAACAATCCAGCAATAATAGCTGGTTTCAATCCATATAAAGTATAAATATTTGAAGCACCGGCACTTTTGTAACCAATTTTATAAATATTTTTTTTGTAATAATATGTTGAAATTATAGATGAGATGTTTATATTGCTAATTAAAAGCAAAAATAAAATTAATAATATTTCTATCATCAAATCTATATTCTTAAGTTAATTTGCAATTTCAATAGATCTAAGTTCTCTTATAACCATAACTTTTATTTGTCCAGGATATGTAAGATTTTTTTCTAATTCAGAAACTATTTCTCTAGATAAGGATTGAGCTTTTAAATCATCAACACTTTCCGGATTTACAAATACTCTTAACTCTCTACCTGCTTGAATAGCATAAGATTTTTCAACACCTTCATAATTATTTGCTATATTTTCAATTTCTGAAAGTCTTTTAACATAATTCTCTAAAGTGTTATGCCTAGCTCCAGGCCTTGCTGCGCTAATAGCATCAGCAGAAGAAACAATAAATCCTTCAACTGTAGAATGAGTATCATTATGATGTTCTGCAATCATATCGCAAATATCATTTTCAATTCCATATTTCCTACATAAATCTGCTCCAATTTCAGCATGAGGCCCTTGGATTTTATGAGTTAAAGCCTTTCCGATATCATGTAAAAATCCACCGGCTTTTGCTTTATATGGGTCAGCTCCTATTTCAGATGCAATTAAAGATGCTAACCATCCAGTTTCAATAGAATGCTGCAAAACATTTTCGCCATAACTATATCGATATTTCAATTCACCAATAGTTTTTATTATTTCATTTGGAAGTCCTGAAACTCCAACTTCTAAAGCTGCAGATTGGCCAGATTTTATTATATTTTCTTCTAGTTCAGATTTACACCGATCAACAATTTCTTCAATTTTTGAAGGCTGAACTCTGCCATCTTTTATTAATTTTTCAATTGAAATTCGTGCAACTTCTCTTCTAATAGGGTCAAAAGATGATACTACAACCATTCCTGGAGTATCATCAATCAAAACATCAACACCTGTAGCAGCTTCAATAGCCCTTATGTTTCTACCTTCTCTGCCAATCAATCTACCTTTCATATCTTCATCTGGCAATGAAATAGAACTAACACTTCTTTCTGAAACAACCTCTGAAGCTAATCTTTGTATTGAATCAGCTATAACTTTTCTAGCTATATCATTACTTTCAATTTTAATTTCATTTTCATAATTTAAGTAACGCTTTTGAATTTCTTCTTTACTTTTTATTTCAGCTTCTTCAATTAAAAGATTTTTTGCATCTTCTAGTGAGAGTTTTGTTATTTTTTCTAGTTCAAGAACTTTCTGATTAGTAATATCATCTAAAATTTGTTCTTTATTTTTTATTTTAGTTTCAATATCAGTAATATTATTTTTCTTCACTTCAAGAGATTGTGTAGTATTTTTAATTTGAATCTCTTTTTCATTAATTAATCTTTCAGATTTTTCAAGATCAAATTTTCTAGTGTTTAACTCCTTTTCTGATTTAGAAACAATATTTAAAGCTTTTTCTTTAGATTCAATAAGTATTTGCGTTTCTTTTTTTAACGCATTTTCTATTATTAAATTGGCTTCTATTCTTGATTCTTGAATTCTTTTATTATTTAAGTAAACAAGAAAAAGAAACCCTAATACTCCTAATAACAAACCCAAAACTAGAGAAATGACAATATATAATATATCCATTTTGCCATCCTAATTTATGTAGTTATATTTAATTAAGACAATAGTAGTATTAGAAAAATATATAGTCAAGTTTTTTTTAATTTACAATTAATTATAAAAAACACAGTTACTAACTATATATCTACTATAATTTCATGTTATAATTTTCCTTCGTAAAAAATTATCAAACAATTTGTCAACATTAAATAATTATGAATATAAATAGTTATGAATTAGCTTTAGTTATTTCTCCAGAGCTTAGAGCAGAAGAAATTGATGCTCTTATCTCTACTTTCGAAGATTTATTAAAAGAAAAAAAATCTAAACAAATTCACATAGACAAATGGGGTATTAAAAAACTTTCATATCCTATTGATAATTTCATTGAAGCAGCATATGCATTTATAATATTTGAATCACTACCATCAGATATAATAAATATAAAAAATTGGATAAACAATAGTGAATCTATTTTAAGGCATCTGTTAATTAAACTTACTCATTCTGAATTAAAACATAGAGAAGATAATTTATTAAACCAAACTGCAAGTAACTAAATAATGGGAAGATTAAATAAAATAATGCTAATTGGAAATGCAGGGAATGATGCAGAATTAAGATATACTCCTAATGGTGACGGCGTAGCTTCGTTTTCTCTTGCAGTAGGCAATAGATATACAAATAGAGAAGGACAGCAAATAGATGAAACTGAATGGTTTAGAGTAACATCTTGGGGACGGAGTGCTGAATTTGTATCTAATTATATTAAGAAAGGAATGCAAGTTTATGTAGAAGGACGACTAAGTCACAGTGTTTACCAAGACAATGCTGGAGAAACTAAAATATCGCTAGAAGTAAATGCAAGAGATGTTCAAATAGTACAAGATCCTCAGCAACAACAAACTAATCCAAACCAAGAACAACAATCTAATCCACCGCAACAACAATCTAATCCACCGCAACAACAATCTAATCCAAGCCAACAACAACAACCCAATCCTGTACAACAACCATCTACAGAGCCTAGCACTGAAGACGATCCTGATAAATTGCCT
>NZNN01000008.1 GCA_002694895.1 Chloroflexota bacterium | reverse complement strand
TTGTTACAGATTACAATGCTGCTGTAATTACTGCAGCTAAAGCTATGGCACTTACTGTTGTAGATTTACTTCATGGCAATGGAGAAAAAGGTAAAGAAGTTGTAGGAAAATTCAAACCTAAATATAGCAAAGATGCGTATTTGAAATTATTGCGATCTATGTATAAGCAAGAAATTTATTAATTAGTAGCTTTTACATTTTCATCGGATTCTAAATCGGTTTTGGATGAAAGCTTAATCTTTTTTTCTCCTATTATTCCTTCAGGTTTGAATACTATGACTAATGTGATCAGTAATCCAATCATAAAAAATTTCAAATTTGGGTCAGCAAGAAAGCCGGGTAAAAAATCAGTCCATGTCCATATAGCCCATACTATAAAAGCTCCAATGATTGCACCTTTATTATTCCCACTTCCACCTACCATCAGCATAGCCCAAATAATAAAAGTAGCCATTAAGGGATCAAAAGTTAAAGGATCTAGATATCTTATCCCATGGGCATAGACCACCCCTCCAATACCCATTATGCATGCACCTAAAACAAAAGATTGAAGTTTAAATAGAAATACATTTTTTCCACCAGCAGCTGTTGCAATTTCATCTTCTCTTATTGCTTTAAGTACCCTACCCCATGGTGAATTTATTGCTCGCTGAACTATAAGGTATAAAATAAAAATAAGTAATAAAATAAAAAATCCATAGAAATAGTTATAATATGCTGGAGGGAACCAGTCACCTAAGAATTTTGGTATCCTGTACATACCCCTGGAGCCATTGGCTAGCCATTTTTCATTTAGAAATATAAACCTGACAGTTTCCGCTAATCCTAATGTAGAAATTGCAAAATAATCATCACGTAATTTTAAGGTTATCCATCCAATTATTGTTGCAGCTATACCGCATATTAAAATTGCACCTAGCATACCAGCAAAATACCATAAATCTAATCCTAGATTAAAAATTCCCATATTTTGGGGTAAATTTCCACCCCAAATAAAATCTTCATACATTTCAGGTGAAGGGCTTGAGGATGTAAGTATAGCAGCTGTGTAGGCACCCAGAGCAAAGAATGCAGATATTCCTATATTAAATATTCCTGTATATCCCCAATGGATATTTAATCCTAAAGAAAATATTGCATATATTCCAGCAATTACGACATAAGTAGATAAATAATTGAATATTGAAAGTATAAAGTCCATTAATCCTTACCTCCAAGTAATCCTCTGGGTTTTACCAATAATACTAATAACATAATTGTAAATGCTATAGCTAATTTATAAGCAGGATTAATGTATTCTGTTGAGACTTCCATAGATATACCTACAATAATAGCACCTATAAATGCACCATATGCGTTACCTACTCCACCTAATACAACGGCTGCAAAGATAGGTATTAATAATTTCCATCCCATTTGAGGCATAAACTGAGCTGAAAATATAGAGACTAAAATACCAGCGCAAGCAGCTAAACATGCTGCTAAAATCCAGGTATTAATGATTACTTTATTTACATTTATACCTGTTACCATAGCTAAATCAGGGTTATCTGAAGTTGCCCTCATAGATTTGCCAATCTTTGTGTATTGTAAAATGTAATGTGTTATAAAGCATAAAATTATAGCTGAAAGTCCAAGGAATATTAAATCAGGTGGTACAGCTATACCTAATCCTAAATCTAAAAATGGTTTTGAAATTCTATCAAAACTTCGTAATTGAGTGCCAAATATAGTTTGTACAGCCCCTCTAAGTAATATGGCAATTCCAAATGAAGACATTGCTAACATTACATCACTACTTCCCCTATTACGTAATTTTCTATATACAAATATTTCTAGTAAAATTGCTATAGATGCTAATATAATCATTACTAAAGGAATGGCTAATAAAATCGGGAGGCCAAATGTAAAAATCCAAAGACCAACTTGATCTAATCCTAATAACGGGAAAAGTCCAGTAAATGAAAAATTGTCAGCATAAGAAACATATTCTATTTTTACTACAGATGCAGCAAATGGAAATGCAATATAAGCTGAAAGTGTCATGAAATCTCCGTGAGCTACATGAGCAAATTTAACAATTGCATATAACAATGTTATTCCTATAGCGCCTAAAGCAAATACTGTCCCAATTAATAAGCCATGTACATATAAATCTTGAACGCCTAAAATAAATGCTAATCCTAAAGAAATAATAAAAGANAAAATTATTTTCATATAAGTTGGAATGATATTGAAACTGTTTGAGATTTGTTTATAGGAGTTCATGGAATTNTATTTTTTCCCNCCTAGATAAAGGGATGCAATTTCTTTATTGTTTAATAAACTTTTACCTGTGCCATCTGCCCTGTTTTCCCCAGTGGCAAGCACATAACCTCTATTTGATCTTTCAAGCGCAGCTTTAGCATTTTGTTCAACCATTAGCACAGCAACACCAGCTTTATGAATTGTTAAAATTGTTTCAAAAACTGAACTTACCAGGTTTGGAGCTAAACCAGCCGAAGGCTCATCTAATATAATTAACTTAGGTTTTAACATCATAGCTCTTGCAAAGGCCAGCATTTGTCTTTGCCCTCCGGATAATTGATTTGCAGGATCATTTCTTTTTTCTTTTAAAACCGGAAACAAATCATACATTGATTTTATTGATTCAGCCATTCCTTCTTCTTTTATAAATGATCCCATTTCCAGATTTTCTTCTATTGATAGTGAAGGAAAGACATTGTCTGATTGAGGGACATAGGATAATCCTTGTTTAATTAAGTTTTCAGTATCAAAATTATTTATAGAGGTTAATTTATCATCAATTAAAAAATTAATATTCCCAGAAGTTGCTCTGAGTAATCCAAATATTGTTTTCATTAAAGTTGATTTTCCACAGCCATTAGGTCCAATAATAGTTACAATTTCATTTTCATATATTTCTATAGAAACTCCATGTAATATTTCANTTTCCCCATATCCTGAAAAGACATTATCTACTTCTAAGATTTTAGTTTTATTTTTCATTTAATTTCCCAAATATGCATCTACAACAGCAGTGTTGTTGCGAATAGATTTTGCATTCCCTTCTGCGAGTTTGCTTCCATAACTCATTACTATTATTGGATTACATAAATTCATAATTAAATCCATGTTATGTTCTATAATCAAAAATGTAATATTNCGTTCTTTTGATATTGCAATAATTCGGTCTACAATATTGTTCATTAATGTCGGATTCACTCCGGCAGCAGGCTCATCTAATAAAATAATTTTTGGATCTGACATTAAAGTTCTTCCAATTTCCAATAACTTCTTTTGCCCGGTAGATAAATTTCCAGCATATTCGTCAGCTAAATGAGACAATTTTAAAAAATCTAAAATTTCTTCNGCTTTGTTTAANTTTTCATTTTCTTCTCGTTTGACTTTCCATGGGTTAAACCATGTTGTAAATAAATTTTCACCTGATTGATTTGATTTTATTACCATTAAATTTTCAAGTACTGTCATTCTTTTTAATTCACGAGGAATTTGAAAAGTTCTAACTATTCCTTTTTTAAATGTTGTATAAGGAGGTAATTGGCTTATTTCTTCACCATCAATTTTAATACTTCCTTCTTCGGCTAGTAACTGACCTGTGATTACATTAAAAAGTGTGGTTTTGCCAGCTCCGTTTGGACCAATTAAGCCAGTGATTGTCCCCTTTTTTACATTAAAGGAACAATTATTTACAGCTTTTAAACCTCCAAAAGATTTCGTTATTCCATTTATTTCTAATAGGTTTGTATTCACGGGAAGCTTTTTTTTCAAAAGTGACATATGCCGCCTTTCGCAACATATTCCTGATGGTATTCTTCAGCTAAATAGAATTCNGTTGCTTTTTTGATCTCAGTAACAATATTATTATTGAAATTTTCTTGCAATGAATTTATTTTTTGTTCTGCTTGTAATTTTTGATTATCATTTAAATAAAAAATTGAAGATCTGTATTGCGTNCCTACATCTGGACCCTGTCTNTTTAATTGTGTGGGATTATGGTTTTCAAAAAANATATTCAGTATNTGATCATATGTTATAACTGATTCGTCATATTGAACTTTTACAACTTCGGCATGATCTGTATTTCCCGTGCATACTTCTTCGTATGTTGGGTTTATTTTATGGCCTCCGGAATATCCAACTTTAGTATCTATTATTCCATTGGTAGTTCTAAATANTTCTTCAACNCCCCAAAAACAGCCAGCTGCCAATAATGCTTTTTCCATTTATTTCCCTCTCTTATAAATACCAAATANATTTGTGTTCGTGTTTGGTGTTNTTCTGTGAAAAATATTCGGTTATTTTACTTTACTTTTAAGTTTATTTCGTATGGTATAAGATTTATAATCATTTGTAAATTTTAAAAGTGAGTATAATGAATAATTTAAATACCCTAAAACAATTGTCAGAAGCTTTTGGACCTTCAGGGTTTGAAGAAGAGGTAACTGCGATAATTTCTAATGAGTTTAAATCATTAAATTCATTTATGAGAACTGAGGATGGACTTGGATCAGTTATATTTTCTAAACAAAATAATTCGTCTCTTCCAATTGTAAGTTTTGTGGCACACACCGATGAGGTTGGTTATTTGGTCAAATATATCGATGATAACGGGTTTATTAAGGTACAGAACTTAGGGGGATGGTTATCTCAGTCAATGATAAATCAGAGATGGACAATTCGTACTGAAAACAAAGATATTATTGGTGTATCTGGAATTAAAACAATNCATGTAATGACNCCAGAAGAGAGAAGAAGTTTTTATAAAACTAATAANGAATTATTTATTGATATTGGGGCAAAGAATAAAAAAGATGCAATTGATATTGGTATAAAACCTGGNAATCCTATTGCACCATATAGTAAAGTTGTAGAATTGAAAAATGATCGATTATTAGGAAAAGCTTGGGATGACAGAGTTGGATGTGCAATGTTGATTGAGCTTGCAAAAAAAGTAGATGATATAACTCTTCCATATAATTTGAATTTTGTTTTCACAACACAAGAAGAAATTGGACTTAGAGGCGCAATGACTTCGGCTTATGTAACAAATTCTGATATATGTATTAATCTAGAGGTTGGAGTTGCTGGTGATTTTTCATATATGACAAAAGATGAAGCTCAGGAAGAATTGGGATTAGGGCCTTCAATATTTTTACATGATAGTTCTATGTTACCAGATAAAAACCTTCAAAATTATATTGAAAGAATCGCATCTGACAATGGTATTAATTTACAATATGAAGTTTTAGCTGGATATGGAGAAGACGGAGCGATGTATCAAAAGTCACGTAAAGGGATACCTGCCATCAATCTTGGTATACCAACAAGATATCTTCACTCTCATAATAGCGTTATTGACTTAAATGATTATAGTAATGGAATTAATTTAGTAGATCACATATTAAATGATTTAAATTTAGATAAAATAAATTCTATTATCAATTAAATCTTGACTAGAACATTTGTTCTATGGTAAAGTTGTAATTAATTAGCAGGAATATATAATCTTTTGGATTTTTGGCTGATATATTCCTGCTAAGCTAATTTTGCTACCGATAATCTCCCATTTACATTATGTTTGTCTATTAACTTTTGTACGAAGCCGGATTTTTTCATTTCTTCAACAAATTCAGCAATATATATTGATGAATGTATGTTTTGAATAGAAGTTCCAATTGCCTGTTGAACAGACATAAATTGCCCTTCTAATATTTTTGCCCCTGATATTTTTTTAACTTCATCTATTAGTGCAGGTCGTAATCCTGCTAATGCATCTAAGTTTTCATTTACAAATACATCAAAAGAACTATCTACTCCTTCTACCTGTATTAATTCAGCATTATGTATATTTCGTTCAAGCCATAATCCATATGCAGTTCTGCTAGCTACACAAATTTTGTTTCCAATTTTATCCACATCTAATATATTGTTAATTTTTGAATTAGATTGCACTATATAAGTTGCCTGAATTTCAGCATAGGCAGCACTAAAATTAATTTTCTCTGCTCTTTGAGGCTCAGCTCCAATATTGCATATGTCCCATTTATCATTCTCAGCATCATCTGCAATTTCTCCTGGAGTTGTATATGGAATAAGTTTTAATTGTAAATTTAATTTGTCTGCTAATTCTTGTGCCATATCAGGAGAAACTCCTATAGGTGTACCATCTTTTGTTTTATCAGTAACCAATAGGAAATTTGACATATTAATTGCAGCACGAAGAATGCCATTAGAAGATAATTCATCTTTAGTAGTTTTGTTCATATAATTTTATTTTAATTAATTTAATATTGGCACGCCTGGTAGGATTCGAACCTACGACCCGCTGATCCGAAATCAGCTGCTCTGTCCNCTGAGCTACAGGCGCATTTTANCATTATAGTATATATTTAAAGAATATTGGGATGAGNAATTGTTACACAATTTATATATATTTGGGGTGGACGGAGGGAATCGAACCCTCGCTCTCCCGGGCCACAACCGGGCGTATTAACCACTCTACCACGCCCACCACGAAAAAGAATTTTAACATTTATTTTATTAAAGGATCAAGAATAATATGAACTTGATAATAGGAATTTTAATTAAGATAATTATTTACGCACTAGCATATTTGCTGTCATTTGAGTCAGGATTATCAACTGTTACATTTAAAGCTTGTAGAATTGTAGATACTTCAATTTCGTTTTTAGAAGGATGTCTTAAATAATTTCTGAAATTTACTTCGTATATATTTCTGCGCCCAATACGGGTTTTTGAAATATAATTTGATTGTTCAAGGTCAGTAATAATTTTATGGGTGGTTCTTTCAGTAATGCCGACAGTTAATGCGATCTCTCTTGCTGTGATTTTNGGGTTTTGAGCTATATGGCTTAATACTAGACCATGATTAGTGATAAATGTCCATTTTTCATCCATATTAGCTNTNCTTCCTCCTAATCATGCTTAATTNGTGTAAAGTTTTACACAAGGTTTGGTACGTTGAAGCGTTATAGAATCATAACAGATTTACCAATAGTTATGTCAACTAAATATTCTATATATTATTAAAAAAATACTAATTTTTTATTAAATTTAAAATAGTTCTAACACTAACGCCTGTTGGCCCTTTTGGATTATACCCAACATCTTTTGGAGATGTAATTGTACTTGCAATATCTAAATGTATCCACGAAGCATTTCCAGCAAATTCTCCAATAATCATCGCTCCGGTAATAGAACCCGCCTCTCTTCCGCCAATATTTTCTATATCAGCTATTGAATTTTTATATAATTTACTATAATTCTTATCAACTGGTAATTGCCAAAATTTTTCCCCTGTACTTTTTGAAGAGATCAAAAATTTATCAATAAATTCTTGATCATTCCCAAAAAGACCAGTATATTCATTACCTAGTGCAATAGATATTGCCCCGGTTAATGTAGCTATATCAATAATGTTATTTATACCTTTATCAACAGCATAACTTAGAGCATCTGATAATACTAATCTACCTTCAGCGTCAGTATTTCCTATTTCAACAGTTTTACCATTCATTGCCCTTACTACATCACCAGGTCTTTGAGCATTACCCCCAGGCATATTTTCTGCTATTGCAAGAATCCCCATAACATTTTTTTTGGGTTTTTGATGGGCTATAGCTTTCATTACACCAAGCACAATTGCTGAACCAGACATATCTTGTTTCATAGTTCTCATACTCATGCCTGGTTTTAAGTTTAATCCTCCAGAATCAAAAGTTATTCCTTTACCTATGATAGCAATATTGTTAGCTTTGTTTTCTTTGTCGCCATTATAATTTATTATTATCATCTTCGGATCATTTTTACTTCCCTGCCCCACTCCTAATATTACTTCCATTCCTAGATCTTTCATTTCTTTAACATTTAATACTGTTAATTCTAATTCAGAATTTTCAACTATATCTTTAGCTACATTTTCTAGTCCACTAGGATTCATATAATTAGGTGGTTCATTAATTAGATTTCTTACTAAATTTATTGAATCAGATTCATTAATTATTTCTTCAAAATTATAAGAAGTACCGTATGAAGTGTCATCCTGTGTATTTATTAAATCAATTCTCTCTAAGGTGTTTGGCTTTTTATTGGTTTTAAATTTATCATATTTATAAGTTCCAAGAATCAATCCCTGTGAAATCGCATTAACAGTTTTATTAAATTCCAAAATGTTATTTCCATCACCCGATATAATTATAGAAGCAGAATCGTTTTTCATATTGTTTAAAAATCTACCAAGACTTCCACTTGCTTTTCTTATTTTTTCATAATTAAGTTCTTTTTCTTCACCCATACCGATTAAAATTAATTGTTTCGATTTTAATTTATTCATTGTGTAAATATTTGTTATTGCACCTAAGTCTGAAGAAATTTGCTTTTTAGCGTCTAATTCGTCTATCAGATTATCAATTAAATTATTTACAGAGTTTAAATCAGTATTTTTGTTGTTATTTTTATAATATGGTATGCAAATTGAATCAGTATTTAATTCAATGAGAGATGAATTTAAAATTTTAAATTTCATTAAATGACTCCTTTTTTCAGTGTTTTCATTCAAGATTATAACTTAAATTTTGCCTGATTTGAACTTTCAGTTTATAATATTCTGCATTGTACAAATTATATTAATAGATAATATTGGAGCTTTAAAAATGAAATTAGGATCTGCTGCAGTAAACTTGGTAACTGATGGTACCTTGTCAAAAGATGGGGGCGCCTTATTTGGCAGGGTCCCTAAAATGGATTGGGAACAGGCTATTAAACCTGACAGGAGAAATCGTGTAAAAATGGGTATTAATTTATTATTAATACAAACTCCTAAATTTAATATTTTAGTAGATACTGGCTTAGGATCTAAATCCAATGATATGGTAAAAGATACATATTCATTGAATGGTAATAAATTGGCAAAAAGCCTAAAACAATTAAATTTAAGCCCTAAAGATATCAGTCTAATAATTTTATCCCATTTACAATTTGATCGTGCCGGAGGATGTACTAAATTAGATAGATCTGGCAAGTTAGTACCAGCTTTTCCCAAAGCTAAACATCTTGTACAAAAAGTATGTGTTGAGGAAAGTAAAGAACCTTCAGAAATAGAAAAATCTTTCGTAAATCAAGATGATTTTTTGCCTTTAATTGAAAAAGACCTTATAGAACAATTAGATGGAGAAAGCGAAATCATTCCTGGAATAAAAACACAAATTACTGGTGGCCCTTCTATGGGGCATCAAATTGTATTTATAGAATGGGGAAGTGAAAGAATTGTTTATGCAGGGTCTATTATACCCACAAGGTTTCATATCTCACCCCAACATGTTGCTGCGTATGATGTTTATCCTTATGAAACTTTAGAATGGAAAAAGAAACTTATTGATATGGCTGTTAATGATGGCTGGTTATTAGTCTTTGGGAACGAAGTAGGACATTCAGCAGGTTATTTATCNTCAAGTAGCGGAAATTTAGCAATTCAACCAATTGAATTATAAAACTTTTCCAATGATATAATTCTTATTAGATTCCTGAAGAATTACAGGAGTGATTNTATTATACAAATCATATTTTGATTCTGTTTGCACTCGTAGATAATCTTCGCTGTACCCTTCGAATATTGTTGGAGATTGATTTAATGGTTTTTCCCATAAGATATTTCTTTTTTGATTTGAAACATTTTTTCTATAAGTAGATTCTTCAATATTTGATAATCTCAAGGCAATATTCATTCTTTCCTTTTTGATTTCAGGNTTAATTTTGTTTTTGAAATAATATGAAGAAGTCCCTGGTCTGTCTGAATATGGAAATAAATGAATTTTAGAAAATTTTGATGATTTTATTATTTTTAAAGTATCATTGAAATCTTTTTCTGTCTCTCCTGGGAATCCTACGATAACATCAGTTGAAATAGACGGATTTGTAAGCTTTGATTTTATTAGATTTACTGATTTTAAATAATCTTTATTATCATATTTTCTTCTCATTAATTTTAAAATATTATTACTTCCGCTTTGCAAAGCTAGATGAAAATGATTACAAATCCTATGTGAATATTCTCTGTAAACATCTAATAATTCCTCCGAAATTTCATGAGCCTGAATAGAAGATATTCTTAATCTTTCAATACTAGTTTCCGTCATTATATATTTAATTAATGTTTCTAACTTTTCATTAATTAAATCAAAACCATATGATCCTAGTTGTGTACCTGTAAGTATAATTTCTTTATATCCGCGTTCATGTAAATCATTTATTTCATTTACAATTAATTTTTTATCAATACTTTTTTCTCTACCCCTTACTTTAGGAACAATACAATATGCACAGATTTGATTACATCCTTCCTGTATTTTTACCGAAGCTCTAGTTCTTTCTAACAGGTTACCAGTTTTAATTGGGTTATCTATTGGAGGAAGTTGATAGCCAAGTTGATTAGAAATATCATTAATAAGATTTTCTTTTTGAAAATTACCATAAACTAAATCTGCTATTTTACTTTTTATGATATTTTCNTTATCTCGTTCTGCATAACAACCGGTAAGAACTGTTAAAGTAGATGGGTTTTCTTTTTTAATTTTCCTCAATGATTTTCTGGCTTTTTTATCTGCCACATGAGTTACGGTACATGAATTTAATATATATATATCGGGATTTTCTAGATTTGAATTTACATTAAACCCATTCTGTATAAACTTTTTGTATAATTGGATACTATCGGCTTGGTTTAATTTACATCCATGGGTATCAATTTTTACTGAAATCATTATTGTTCTTGTAATTAATATAGTTAACTTTATAATATTTTACATTAAATGTTAAAATTTGATTATGAAAAAACTAGATATAATATCATTGGGCGAATGTATGATTGAATTATATGGATCGGATTCTCTTTCAAAAAGCCCCACTTTTCATAAATCTTATGCCGGAGATACCATGAATATGATATCNATGGCATCAAAATTAGGACTTAAATGTGGTTATATAACTAATGTGGGCGATGATCCATTTAAAGATTATTTGCTTGATGAATGGAAATTATTGAATATAGACTTAAAATATACTCAGATTATAGAAGGTTTTAATGCTGTTCATTTTACTGTTTTGCAAAATGATAATAACAGACAATTTGTTTATTACAGAAAAAATAGTGCTGCAAGTAAAATTGATTANAAACTAATAAATGATGACTATTTAAAAAGTACNAANGTTTTNCATACAAGTTCTTTAACTCAGTGTATTTCTGATTCTGCCAGGGATGCAGTAAGTGAATTTTTACATAAATCAAAATCATTAGGAATAACAACATCATTTGATACTAATTTCAGATCAAATATTTGGGCAGCAACTGATGCAAAAAATGCAATTTTAGATGTAATAAAATATATTGATATTCTGTCTCCGTCTTATCCTGATGAAGTAAATAATGTTTTTGAATTGGATACACCTATAGAAATGATAAAATTTGGTTTATCTAAGGGGTGTAAACTTGTGATTGTAAAATGNGGGGAAGATGGAGCATACATAGGAAATTCAAACAGAATTATATATGCTCAGGCTATTACTCCTAATGGTTTACTAGATACCACAGGTGCTGGAGATTCTTTTCTTGGTGGATTTTTTTATTCTTATATAAAAGATATGAATTTAGAAGATAATATGAAATATGCAATAACTTCTGCTGGCCTTAAAGTATCAGCTAGAGGNGGTATACAAAGCCAACCTACTAAAAAAGAAGTAGAGAAATATCTTGATTTAGTTAAAGTGAAAGAAATAAATCATCATTAGTTAAACTAACCATAATTTATATTTTTAAATTTAATTTAATATGAAATAATAATTTATTATTTATGATTTAGGAGATTTTGTTGACTAGAGAAGTAGTTGTAACTGGTATTGGAATGATTTCACCTGTTGGTAATACTATTCATGATTCCTGGGAAAATTTAATTAATGGAAATTCTGGGATAGATATCATACAATCTTTTGATCCCTCTGATCTGGAAACAAAAATTGCAGGAGAAATTAAAGATTTTAATCCAATAGATTTAATTGGCAAAAAAGAAGCTCGTAGAATGGATCGTTTTTCCCAATTAGCTTTAGTTGCAGCTCAAGAGGCATTAAATTCCGCTCAATTAAACATCGATGAAACTAATGAACATAGGGTTTCTGCTATGATTACTAGCGGCATAGGCGGTATTATTACAATTTCTGAACAGATTAATGTAATGCGGGATAAAGGTCCTACTAGAATAAGTCCATTTTTAGTTCCAATGATGCTACCTGANATGGCTTCTGGGCAGGTATCAATGAAACTCGGAGCTAAAGGTCCAAATTTNGCGGTTATATCAGCTTGTGCAAGTGGTGGTGATTCTATCGGGATAGCATCAGAATTTATAAAATCAAATCGAGTAGATATTGTTTTAGCTGGCGGTTCAGAAGCTGCAATATGCCCCATAGGNGTTGCAGGTTTCAATGCTTGCCATGCACTTTCTAAAAACAACTCATCGCCTAAACAAGCATCCAAACCATTTGATAAAAACCGAGATGGATTTGTATTAAGTGAAGGTGCNGCTGTTTTAGTTTTAGAATCTAGAGAAAGCGCTAATAAAAGAGGTGTAAATATCTTAGCTACTATGGCTGGATATGGATCTTCTGCCGATGCAAATCATATTACACAACCTGCTCCAGGAGGAGAAGGTGGAGTTAGAGCTATGAATGAAGCTATACTTAATGCAGAAATTAATGCTAATCAAATTGATTATATTAATGCACATGGAACTTCAACTCCGTTAAATGACAAATTTGAAACAATGGCTATGAAAACAGTTTTTGGAACTGATATTAATAAAATCGCTATAAGCTCTACTAAATCTATGACAGGCCATTTATTAGGTGCAAGTGGAGCTGTTGAAGCAGCNATATCTGTTAAATCATTAAATGAAAATATTGTTCCTCCTACCATTAATTTGAATGACTCGGATCCTGATTGCGATTTGAATTATACACCCAACAAATCTTTACAGAAAAATTTATCTTATACTATGTCTAATTCATTTGGGTTTGGAGGACATAACTGTTCTTTAATTTTTTCAAAACCAAGTAATTAGTTATTTGATATAACTTGACTCCGGATCATTTATAAATCTCCAAAGCCAAAGTACAGCTCTAAATGTAATAAAGTGTTTATTTAAATCATCTATTATTTTAAATTCATATCCTGATTTATTTTTATTTAATCGTAAAACTCCGGCATTTGAAATTTTATCTCCTGTCATTTCTGTATAAGCATTAGCATAGGCACTTACTTGTAATAAATTTTCAATATATAAACTTTTAGAAGTTTTCCAGTCAAGTATAAATAAATTTTCATTCACTAATCCAATAGAATCTGCAGTCCCTCCATATCCGTATTTTGAAGAATACAAATATTTTTCTTGTTCAAAGCTTTTAAAATTATATTCATTTTTCCAGTCATTAAAATTTTTATAAATCCACTTCATATTACTTGGAATATCNACATCAAAATTTTGTTGNAGAAGTAATTCAATAAATTTATGTGCTTTTGNTCCAAATTCTCCTGCTTTTGTTTTTATANAATTNGGTTGTTTTTTTGCTTTTTCNAATATTTCATGNANACCATCTAAATTTTTATTTTCTATATCTTTTATATATTTTGAAATATTTTCACGAGCATAATCTATTGCAACTTCTTTTTCCCAAGTAATAAGNCCTGGTTTTGAAATTGTACTNAATANNGATGTAACACTAGGTAATGGCTCTTGTAATCCTGGTATTAAATAATATCTATTACCTTTAGTATTAATTATTGAAATTTNCTCTTTNTTTACTGTCATATTAAATTATTTNTTTGTTTTANTTTGTCTTCTTTTTTCTGCTCTAGTTTTNTTATCATTTTGAAAATATTGAAATGAAATAAAATTTTTATAATTAACATTAATAATTAATATAGGAAGAGATATCAGTATGCAAATAATTGCTATTACTTGAGCCTCTGTGATACTTATATCCATACCAAAAAAGTTTAATGGTATCCATATTTTGTCATATCTTAAGTATGAAATTATTAATCTGCCAATAGAATAAAGCAATAAGAACAGTACCCATGTCATACCTGAAGGATATAATTTGAATCTGAAATACCAGATGATATATATTGATAACATATTCCATATCATTTCATATATTATGGCTGGCTGTACAGGCACTCCTATTCCTGAACCTTTCATTTTGCAATTTGTAACATCTGAGGCTGTGTGATCCCAACTCATAGCAAATANACCTTCATATGCTTTAGCACAATGTTCTCCATTTATTATGTCCCCTATTCTACCTATTACCATTCCAAACATAAGTGCAGGTGCTGCAAGATCAGTTAATACATATTTTGGATATTTATTAATATGGGCGCATAATATGCCTCCTGCAAAACCTCCAATCACACCTCCCCAAACAGCTATGCCTCCTTTCCATAACATAAACATTTCTAAAGGCTGATTTTGATAAAACCACCAATAATCAATAACATGTACTATTCTGGCTCCAATAACTCCTCCAATGATTCCCCAGATTGCTACATGATATACAGTATCTTGATCTAAATTGTAATCTTCAGCCCACCTCCCAGCTAAAATAACTGCGAATAAAACTGCTACAAAACTAAAGAAACCATGCCAGCTTATTACCCAATTACTAAACCNTGTTATCAAAGGATTAATATTAACATGAATGATATTTTCCATATTTAAACCTTATACTTTATATCATTAAATTCAATATAATTTTTATACTATATTTATTTTAATTTTATAAATATGAACTTTAAGTTCATAGATTATATTTATAATTTAATTAAATAATATTAAATTATTATTAAAAATATTTTTAATCAGATATGTTAAATACTAAAAATCTTGAATTTTATATTAACGAATTTTCTAATTACATGTTATTGGAAAAAAATTTATCAATTAATACTATAAACAGTTATAAAAAAGATTTATTACAAATGAAAAATTATGTTTTGATTAAATTCAAAAATAAAATAAATATTAAAGATATCTTATCTAAAGAAATTTTTGATAAGTATTTGATATACCTTTATGATAGAGAATACAAACCTTCTACTTTGGCCAGAAANCTGTCATCTTTGAAATCTTTTGTTTTATTTCTTGAAGATGAAAAAGTGATAAGTGCTAATCCAATTAAATATTTAAAATTCCCAAAACTTGCAAGAAAAATCCCCAAAACACTTGATCAAGACGTTATAGATATAATGTTAAATAATTCTAAATATTTGTCACTACGTGATTCTACGATCATTGAATTAATCTATGCTACTGGCATAAGAGCATCAGAATTAATTAATATAAAAATTACTGATATTGATTTTAATGAAGCAACTCTCAGGATACTTGGAAAAGGATCTAAAGAACGAATAATTCCAATTCATGATTTGGCACTCAATCTTATATCAAAATATTGGAAAAATGAAATTCATAATCATAATAAATTAGTAAAAAACAAAAAGATTAAATTTAATAGAGAATTATTATTTCTAAANACATATGGAAAAAAATTAACTAGACAGGGTTTATGGTATATTATTAAAAATATTTCTAAAAAATTAGGNCTTGATATGAATAAAGTTAGTCCCCATATTTTAAGGCATACATTTGCAACACACCTTTTATACAATGGAGTACCNATTAGACATCTACAGGAATTACTTGGACATTCAAATATTTCTACAACACAAATTTATACACATTTATCAGATCAATATATTGAATCTGAATATTCCAAATTTAGCCCTAGGGTAAATTAAGGAATTGATGTTAAGATATTTTAAATGGATAATATATTATGAAATCTAAAAGAAAAAAGAATANAGATATACAAAAAANCAAAAGTAGGCTTGGGGTTTCAAGAAAAAAAAATTATACAAAACAACGTAATGTTGATATCAATACACCTATTAATGATTCTATTCAATCAGAAATTATTGCTCCTACAGNCACAAATATTGAATCTCAAAACACAATAATCAATTATCCCTATCTTAAACGAGAAATATTTCAGATAATTGGTACATTTGGTTTTGTACTTTCTATATTAATTGGTTTAACTTTTATTATATAAATTGATTAATTTATCTCATTCAAAAAAAACTTTTCAAAATCGATTAAATTTGATACCAAATAATCCAGGTGTATATGTAATGAAAGATATACATGNGAAAGTTATATATGTTGGGAAAGCNTCTAATTTAAAAAACCGTGTTTCCAGTTATTTTAATAAAACTAGTAATAATGATTTAAAATTAAATCTTTTAAGAGAAAATATTAATGATTTTGAAATTTATATTACNAATACAAATAATGAAGCATTGTTATTGGAGTCATCTTTAATAAAAAAATATCAACCAAAATTTAATATAAGACTTAAAGATGACAAANCATATCCTTATATTATGATTGATTTAAATCAAGATTATCCAATAATACAATTTACAAGAAATATAAATATAAAAAATTTAGATCGTATTAGATTATTCGGACCTTTTTCAAAAGCTAAAGAAGTTAGAAAAACATTGTCAATAATTAATGCNTTATTCCCTTATAGAAGTTGTACAAAAAAAATAACTGGTAATGATTCTAGGCCATGCTTAGATTATCATTTAAAAAGATGTATTGCTCCGTGTATAAGTGCCTGCACAAAGAAGGAATATGAAGAGGTTATAAAAGATGTTGTGAAGTTTTTGGAAGGTGATCATAAATTTGTTATTAACAAACTTAATCAAGAAATGGTTTATGCATCAGAAAATATGATGTATGAACGGGCTGCTAGAATAAGAGATCAAATTCAATCTATAAATGAATTTCATAATTTGTCTAAGGATAANATTAATGATAACAAAGTTATTGATTATATNGGAATTACCCCGTCAGAAGATTTTGCTAGTGTAAGTGTTTTTGAATCTAGATTTTCTAATCTTAGCGATTCTATTAAATTTATTATGGAAGGAACAAAGAATAGAAGCTTAAAAGATATAATTCATGCTTTTATAAATCAATATTATTTAGAAAAAGTTAACAAGCCAAATATAGTTGTTTTACAAGAGTTACCTGAAATTAAATTTATTAATGATTCAATAAACAATAATACAAAGAAAAAAATGAAATTTATTGTTCCATCCATTGGTATTAAAAAAAAGTTAATGGATTTAGCAATTGAAAATTCAAAATATAATATTGAACATATAAACAAGAAAAAAAGTGATACTGACAATGTATTAAATATATTAAAAGAAAAATTATTATTAGAAAAAGCTCCTGANCGAATAGAATGCTTCGATATCAGTAATATNCAAGGCAAAAATTCTGTAGGAAGTATGGTTGTTTTTTATAATGGACAACCCGACAAAAAACAATATAGAAGATTTAAGATTAAAATTGAAAATAAAGTTGATGATTATTTAATGATGAAAGAAATGTTNACTCGACGTTATTCAAGATTATTAAAGAATAATATTTCTNNTNNNAAAGATAATGANATGAATAAATATAAACCNGATTTAATNTTAATCGATGGTGGNAAGGGTCATTTGACANCAGGGTTACAAGTGTTNCTTGAACTNGGTTTATCTGCTTTTCCTATAGCTTCAATTGCAAAAAAACATGAATATATTTATATACCTTATTCTAAAGAACCTATAAATATTTCACCAAAATCATCTGAAGGTATATTGTTACAAAATATTAGAGATGAAGCACATCGTTTNGCTATTCAATATCATAGNAAATTNAGNTCTAAAGAACTNTTAAATAATTCATTGNATGATATACATGGATTAGGNATCAAAACAATAAATAATTTATTGTTAAAATATGAAACTATTAACAATATTAAACATGCAAATATTGATGATTTAATTCTTGTTAGAGGCGTATCACATGAATTGGCTCAAAATATACTTCAAGAATTAAATAAATAGATTTAATTTTAAAATAAGATTTATTAATATTGTATAAAATACATTCATATGAAACGACAATTACATCTCAATTTATTTATTAGTGGTAAGGGACACCATGAGGCTTCATGGCGACATCCCGATGCATCGAACCTTCCGTCGACTGATATACGATACCTACAGGAACTTTCCCAACGAGCTGAGGAAGGATTGTTTGATTCCATTTTTTTAGCTGACCAACTTGCATTTCAAGGTGGCGGTGCACAGATAGCGTTAGAGCCTTTGACAGCTTTGGCAGCACTTGCAGTGTCCACTAATAAAATTGGACTGATTGCCACAGCTTCAACAACTTATACTGAACCCTTTAATCTGGTTAGACAGTTTGCTTCCCTAGATCACATTAGTAAAGGACGTGTAGGATGGAATATTGTAACTTCTTGGTCTGAACCTGCTTCACGAAACTATGGCTATGAAACACAGATTAGCCATACCGACCGTTATGTAAAGGCTGATGAATTTATGGAAGTTGCGAAATCTCTCTGGGATAGTTGGTCTGATGATGCCATCGTTGATGACAAATCAGATGGCCAATACTTATATAGTAATCGTATTCGTTCGATTGACCATAAAGGTGATCATTACAATGTAGAGGGGCCATTAAATATTCCTCGAGGTCCTCAGGGATGGCCGGTACTTGTTCAGGCTGGTTCATCTAAAACCGGACGACAATTTGCTTCTAAATACGGTGAAGCGGTCTTCACTGCACATATGGAGAAATCAACAGCTAAATCTTTTTATAGTGATCTTAAATCATTGGTGAAATCTAGAGGTCGCAGTCAAAATCAATGTTTAATATTGCCCGGTCTAAGTCCAGTAATTGCATCAACGGAATTAGAAGCAATGCGTTTTAGTGAAGATTTGAATGACCTTGCGGATACTAATGAAGGCTTGGCGAGACTGTCTTCTAGATTTGGAGGGACAGATTTCTCGCATTTGCCGCTGGATAAACCTCTTTCTCCTGAAGATTTTCCTGACCCTTCAACGGTTGAATCGGCACGTAGTCGAACTGAGGTTATTGTCGGAATTGTAAGCAAAGAAAAGCCGACATTACGGCAGTTATTATCTAAGATGGCTGCGGCACGTGGTCATTATGTTTTTGCTGGTACTCCTGAGCAAGTAGCTGAGCTTATAGAAGATTGGTTTTACGATGGAGTTGCTGATGGGATCAATTTGATGCCACCTGTATTACCTAAAATGTTGGATGTATTTATTGATGAAGTGGTTCCATTACTCCAAAAGAAAGGGATTTTTCGCACCAGTTATCAAGGCGACACTTTGCGAGAGCATTATGGGTTAGAGAGGCCGGATAATATTTTTAGAAAAGGCTCCTGAAATAATTTATTGTTAAAATATGAAACTATTAACAATATTAAACATGCAAATATTGATGATTTAATTCTTGTTAGAGGCGTATCACATGAATTGGCTCAAAATATACTTNAAGAATTAAATAAATAGATTTAATTTTAAAATAAGATTTATTAATATTGTATAAAATACATTGAATAGTTAAATGCTGTCTGATTTAAATAATTTATATACGGGTGTGATTTACGATGCTTTAAGAGATATTGGTATTACAGAATGTGTACTTCCATATAATATCAAACCTTCATTTCCTGTTAAAAAACTTNTAGGACCTGTTTGGACTTCTGAAGGAGAAACAGACCATACAATTNCTAAAGATGAGTCATTGTCTGGATGGTCAAAATTATTAAGTAAAGCTGAACCTGGTNATATTATGGTTTGCGCTGCAAATAATACTGCTGTATCACATATGGGAGAATTATCTGCGGAAGTTTTAAAAAATAAAGGCGTTTTGGGCGTGGTAACTGATGGTGGTACAAGAGATGTCGAATTTTTAGAAAAAATAAACTTACCNGTTTATTGTTCATATGCTACTCCTAAAGATATTGTTGGCAATTGGAAAGTAACTAATTTTGGTAAACCGATTGTAATTGATGGTGTAAAAATTGTTACTGGAGATTATTTGGTAGCTGATGCTGATGGAATTGTTATAATTCCAAAAAAATTAACAAATGAAGTAATAAATAAAGCTATGTCAAAGCTAAACCAAGAAAATATTATGCGAGAGTCTATTCTAAGTGGTATGGATCCGCATGAAGCATATTTGAAATATCGAATTTTTTAACTTTGAGGTAATATTGAAAAATATCAGTAGAATATTAATTTTTACAATATTAATATTTTCAGTAATATTAATAATTATGCAAAGAACAATTTCATGAGTAATAATCTTAGATTAAATAATAAAACTGCTATAGTTACTGGTGGTGCATCAGGCATTGGTGAACAAATTGTCAGACATTTTGTTGCTGAAGGATGTAAGGTAGCGATATTTGATAAGAATATTAATGGTTTAAAATTAGAAGAAGAATTGAATTCCAATGGGTTTAATACTAAATATTATCAATGTGATATAACAGATGAAAATTCTATCATAAAATGTATAAATCAATCATTAACATATCTAAATAGTTTAAATATATTAGTTAATAATGCCGGAATTGGTAAATCAGGAAACATTTTAACTACTACTAATAATGATTGGGATGAAATAATAAAAGTTAATTTAACGGGCACATATTTAGTTACAAAACACTGTTTGGAAAATTTAATTAATTCAAAAGATGGCTCTATTGTAAATATTGCTTCTGTTGCTGGAATTGTTGCTGTAAAAGACAGATTTGCATATTGTACTAGCAAAGGAGGGGTTATATCTTTAACTAAATCTATTGCATTGGATTTTGTCAAAGAGAATATTAGAGCTAATGCTATTTGCCCAGGTACAGTTAATACCCCTTGGGTTGAACGTATTACACAAGATTACGAGAACCCTGATGAAGCAAGAGAATTGATGCGGCAAAGACAACCATTAGGCAGATTAGGAGAACCAGAAGAGATAGCACAGGCAGCGATATACCTAGGATCAGACGAATCTAAATTTATTACAGGCACTACCCTTGTAATTGATGGTGGATTAACTATGGCTTAAATTTATTTAAATAAAGGAGTAATTATGAAATCTATGGCAGCAGTACATTTAAAATATGGCAACAAGGTCCAAATTGAAGAAATAGACATACCGGATCCATTGGAAACACAGGTTATAGTAAAACTTAAATCTACAGGGGTATGTCATTCTCAATTACATCAAATGAATAATGCAGAAACTACCCGACCTATATCTTTGGGGCATGAAGGAACTGGATACGTAGAAAAAATTGGTAAAAATGTCAAAGACCTTAAAGAAGGAGATAAAGTTATTGTGACTTGGGTTGGAAAAAATTCTTATAAAGGGAAATTGGATATACCTCAAACAACAGCCTCGTATAAAGGAGTTAAATTTTCAGAATTCACATTTACCTGGAGCCAATATACGATTGTTGATGAAAATCTTGTAGTTAAAATAGATTCAAGTCATCCAGACGATGTTAGTAGCATTGTAGGTTGTGCTGTTTTAACTGGAGGAGGAGCAGTATTGCACACAGCAAAAGTTAGGCCAAATAATTCCGTAGCTATTTATGGTATGGGGGGAGTTGGTTTGTCAGCTTTAAAGATGGCACATTTGTTAAATGCTTATCCTATAATTGCAGTAGATATTATTGAATCAAAATTACAATTTGCAAAAGAATTTGGTGCAACCCATATCATTAATTCTATGGAAGAAGATCCCATTCAAAAAATTCATGAAATTACAAATGGTGGAGTAGATTATGCTTTTGATGCTATTGGTGTAAAACAAACTATGGAACAAATTTTACCTTCTGTCAGAGATGGTGGATCAGGAGCAGAGAATATTGGAGGTAAAGCTGTATTAATAGGTATTCCAGCTGTCCACGATATTTCTATAGATCCAAGAAATTTCATGTTTAAACATAAACAATATATAGGCAGTTTAGGGGCAACTTACCCTGAACAAGATTTTGAAATGTATTTAAGATGGCACAAAGAAGGCAAATTCCCCTTGAATAAATTAGTTACTGATCGTTATACACTTGAGGATATAGCTATTGCTTGTGACGATTTGCATAGCGGAAAAATAACAGGCCGTGCAATTGTAGAATTTTGAAGAATTCTATTCTTAATTGCCTTAAATTAATTCTATATTCCTTTATTTTTTTTGTACTTCTTAATTGTAATTTAATCAAACAGGTACAAGATGATGTAGATATTCCTATAAATTCTGTAAATATTCATAATTCCATAATATATAAAAATGAAAATGGCGATTTGAATTTATTAACAGAAAATGAAAATAATATTGAATTTACTAAATCAGATATTAATACTAAATATTTTTGGCCGACTATTTCTAACGACAATAAATTTATATCTTATTCTTATGTTATTGAACAAATAGTAGATTATAAAATTGGTATAAATATATTAAATATTGCAAATAATCAAACATATGAAATATATTCAGAAACTAATCCTCTGAAAAATGTACTCTCCAATCAAATTCCGCATTACATGACATGGTCTTTAACTGGAAATATCTTATCTTTTATAATTCCAACTGAAGATTACCCTGCCCTATATTTACATAAAACATCTAATACAAACCATATAAAGAAATTAGTCGAAAACGGGCCTATATGGATTAATTGGAATGAAAATAACAATTTATCTGTTCATAGAAGAAATAAAAGATTAATTTTTAACATTAATAATAGTATTACAAATTTAATTCACATAAATGAAGTTAGTCCATTTTATCGTATAGATGCTTGGGGATCATTAAATCCAATGTCTCATAATATTTTTTCTGTTTATCAAAATGATGCAAAGTATAAACATATTGTAAAAAATGACATTTTAAATGACACTTCTAAATTTATAAATACNTCAGAAGANTATCCATTAATAAATATTTCACCTGANAAATNATANTTAAGTGTTCTNAAGTCTAAATTTTATCCTACAGCTTTATATGATTCCNTTGTCNTGTATAAAANANANGATATGTCTGAAATTATTGAAATCACTAATGCNCCTATAGGTTACTTTTGGGCTCCTGATTCTAGTAAAATTGCATTATTTACAGCAAATCAAAATAATGAGTATTATGATTTACATATTCTCAATATTGATAATTTGGAATTAAAAAANATGTTTACATTCAAATTATCACCTGAACAACTTGAAATGATTATATTTTCAGATCAATTTTCACAATCCCATAATATTTGGTCACCTGATAGTTTAAAATTATTAATATCTGGTAATTTAATTTTCAATAATGTTAATGATAATATTGTTGATAAAAATCCAAACATTATATTAATTTCAGATTTGAATACCAACCCTAAATCTGAAATATTATTTAATGGATCAATAGCCTATTGGGGTAATTAATTTATTCAATCTAAGGTATAAATTTGGTTAAGAAACCTATATTTTTCATTATAATCAAGGCCATAACCTACAACAAATTTATCAGGAATTAAGAATAAATAATCATCTGGCANGAATNTACTATTTTGAATGTTTTTCTTTAATAATACTGAAGTTCTAATACTTTTGGGATTATTTCTTTTTATTAAATTTGTGATATAACTTAAAGTATTACCAGTGTCACAAATATCATCAATGATCAATATATTTTGATTTTTTACATTTACCTTAAAAGGAAGTGATACAATTTTATTTCTATTTTTGCCTTTATATGATGAGATATCTACATANTCTATTGAATTTTCAAAATCGAGATACTCGAAAAGGTCCCGTAAAAATAAAACTGACCCTTTTAATATAGCAATAATAATTACTTCTTTATTTTGATAATTAGAATTTATTTTATCAGCAAATAATTTTATTGCATTTTTAATTTCATTATTTGATATAAGTAATTGCAAGATTGATAGAAAAGATATTTGAAATGATTAAATCACCATTGTACAAACATTGGCATGACAATATGAATATATTCAGAATTATTTTCAGGTTTAATTAAGCCAGGGTTAGAATCCCCATTTATTTCTAGAATAACATTTTCACCATCAATTACATCTAATACATCAGACAAATATTTACTATTAAATGCAATTTTTGAATCCTGACCTGATGAATTGATTTCTAATATGACAGAATTTTCCCCTAATTCATCTGTTTTTGATGACATAAGTAAATTTTGATTTTGTTCTGAACCAGAAATTTCAAGCCTTATAATGCCATTACCATCTTTTGCTAAGACACCTAAGCTCCTTACTGCTGATTTGAAATTTATTTTTGGAATAATGCATGAAGTTGAATTGCTGTCAGGTATAAGTGAGTTGAAATCTGGAAAGTTTCCTTGAGTTAATACTGTTGTAAGTTGATAATTATCCATTTTAAAAATTACCTGATTTGAAGCTTTAGTCATAAAAACTGATACATCATCCTTTGTAAATGGCAGAATTCTTGAGACTTCAAGTAAAGATTTTGCTGGTACTATAAAATCTATTTCCGGGATATTTTCATTTTCTAATTCAAAAGAAATTATTGATAATCTAAAACCATCAGCCGTAGCTAAGGTTAATTTATTATTTGTAATTGAAAATTTAACTCCAGTAAGAACTGGCCTAGATTGATCTTGAGCTGCTGAGAAAATAACACTATTTATTAATTTGCTAAAAGATGATGGTGAAATTGTAAAAGTTGGATCAAGGGAATCAGATTCTGGTATAGGGGGGAATTCATCACTTGATTGAGTAATGAGATTTGAATTAAATGGACCACATTTTATAATCAGATTATTATTATTTAAATTTAAATCGATATTATCATTCGGGTAAGATTTAATTAAATCTGTAAAAATCCTTGCAGGGATGGTAGTTTCACCTTCATCCGATATTTCACAACCTATCCATGTATTAATTGCCATTTCAAGGTTAGTAGCAGAAAGTTGTAATTTTCCATTGTTTGCTTTTAAAAGAACATTTTGTGTAATTGGTAATGTAGTTCTGCTTGCAACTGCTCTTGAAATATTACTTAAAGCTTTATCTAAATTTTCTTGTGTACATTGTAATTTCATATTGATCCTCTATAAAAAATTATAATTAGGGTAAATATATCAGTCAATGCTAAATTATGATGAAGCGTTCATGAAATGATTATATATTTCTTCAATTGGTTGATTTAACAAAGATATATTTATTCTAATATCAACTAAATTTTTACTATTTATAATACCGTAAGTTTCTCTATTAAGATCAGGTAAATAAATATTATTATTAATTAAATTTGATTTTATTTTGTTGTAATTATCTTCGTTATCAACATGCATTTGAAAGACATTACTATGATTATCATTAAAATAAATTTTATATTTTTCAGAATCATTTAACATTTTAAAAAGAATAATACCTTGATCATATGCATTATTCATTTTATCCTCAAAATTATTTATACCGTTTAATATAATCGCAGCATTTAAACTACTATTTGGAATACTCCCTCCAAACATTCTGCGAGTATGTTGCATTCCTTCTATAATTTTTTTAGGACCAGATAGAATAGCTCCCCAAGGAGCTCCAAAATATTTCCACAGGGAACAATAAACTGTATCAAACAAACTTGAATATTTATGTATTGAAACTTTTGTCGCAGCACTCATCATATATATCCGAGCCCCATCGAGGTGAGTTTTAATATTATTGGATTTGGCAAAATCTGTTATAAGTTTCATCTGTTCATATGGTATTACTTTCCCTTTTTGCCTTCTAACTGGACTTTCTATAACAATACAGCCTATTTTTTTTGGAACTCTTGATATATTGTTTTTGAAAATTATTTCTTCTAATTCGTTTAATTCATAACATGGAGAATTTAATCCTGAGGGTATTAGATTTATCCCGCTTAATGATTGTAATGTATCACCTGAATCTTGATATATATGACTTTGTTCAGGGACTATAACTTTAGAATTTATTCCTGACAATTCTCTTATAGCCAAATGATTTGCAAGAGTACCTGTTGGCAAGAAGATTGATTTTTCTTTATTAAATATTTTGGAGAATTTTAATTCAAGTTCATCAACTATTCCACCAATTGAATAAGAATCGGGTTTAATAGAAGAAATATCAGGTAAATTTTGGATATTATCAGCTAAGATTTGCGGTGAATTGGGTAATCCGTCACCTGAAAATGAAATGGTTTTGTTTATAGTCATCAGATCAATTTTTCTTTTTCAAATACATCAGCTAATATTTTAATACCTTCGTGGATTTCATTAGGTGTATTATAACTGTAGGTTAATCTTAGGTAATTATTTTTATCACGATTTGCTCTAAATAGCCCTCCAGGGTTATATTTAACACCTCTATCTACAGCTTTTCTTAATGTTTCCCATGAATCTGCATGTTCTGGTAATTTCATCCAAAGCATCATTCCACCATTTGGCTTTGTCCACTCACACGTGTCAGGAAAGTTTTCTTTTAAAGCACTTAACATTGCATCTCTTTTTTGCATTAAAGACTTTTCAACTTCTAAGCCATGCTCATATCCGTGTTTATCTAAATAGTTATATACCGACATAGTAGCTAACTGACTAGGACTTGTCCCAAATTTTACTTTTGCCAACTGTTCTTTAACTGGTTCTGGAACTACAGCATAACCAATCCTTAATCCGCAACCAAGAAATTTTGTATAGGCTGAAATATACATAACAGAATTAGTGTCATCCATACCATACATAGCTGGAGGTAATGGATCACCATCAATTATAAAATCTGCATAACTTTCATTTTCAATAATCGGAACATTATACTTTTGTGCTATTTCTAATATTTCTTTTCTCCTTTTTAACGAAATAGTAATACCAGTAGGGTTCTGGAAAACAGATATTAAGTACATAAATTTAGGAGTTATATTTTTGGATTTAAGATCTTCTAAATTTTCTTCTAAACTTTCGGGTATTATACCTTCATCATCACAATCAATGTGAACTACATTTGCTTGTCTTGAAAGTAGCATAGCTAAAGTTCCTAAATAACTAAATTCCTCTATTAATACTGTGTCATTGGGTTCAATGAAAATATCTAATAGAGTTGATATAGCTCCTCCTGCTCCTCCTGTGAGAATTATTGAATCAGGATTAGTTTGAATACCACGTAAATTCGATAATCTTTCTGATATCAAATTTCTTAATTCTAAATATCCCTGAGGATCGGGATAAGGTGCTAATGAATTACCATCTTTTAATATAATATCTTTTGTTGTTTCAGCAAATTTAGCGTAATCCATGCTATGTTGATCTGTATATGTAATAGAAAAGGTATATTTTGTTTCATCCCTTAATCCATCAGGAAATGAAACCTCTGGAATTTTGTGTGTTGTAAATTTATTTTCATAATTCATAAAATCCCCTTTAGGGTATCAGTAAATTTGATTAAGTGATTATATCATTTATCGAATATTTTTGTGACATAGGATAGAATAAATTTTAATGATATTATTAGTGAAATTAAAATTAACATTATGAAATCTGATTTAACAATAGTTGGCTTTGGTATCATTGGAGCAATGATAGCTAATACCTTATCTGATTATATTAATGAGATAACTATTATATATAAAGATAACGATAAACAATCTGCATCATATCATTCATTTGCTTGGATCAATGCATTTGATAAATCTCCAGATTATTACAATAAATTAAATTTAGATTCCATGCATTTGTGGCATGATTTATATAAAAATAATTTTGTGTCAGATTCAGAGATAAAGTTTGGAGGTGATTTACGATTATATAAAAATACTAAAAAAATTGATTATTTACAAAAGTTAATTAATTCAAAAGACAATCATGGCATTAAATTTTTAGATATTAATAAAGCAAAAAATGATGAAAATAATTTACTTTTAGATAATTTCAATTATGTGATTGAAAGTAAATATGATGGATGGGTTGAAACCGATGCTTTAATTAGGAAAATTAAAAGGAAATTAGTTACTAAAAAAAATATAAAATTTATTAATGCTGAAGTTAAAAATGTAATATCTAAAGATAATAATGTTAAATATTTAGAACTTGATGATAGTTATGATACTAAAATATCATCAGAAATGTTTTTATTTGCTGCAGGTTTTCAAACAAGTAAAATTGCATCTATGCTTGGAATATATCTCCCTCAAATTATTAGTCCGGGAATTGTTATTTCTTCAAATCCAACTGATAAAATTTTAAATAAATATTCATCAATAAATTTGATAAGTGAGAATGATATTCCACATATTCACTTCAGACAAAACCAAGATAATGAAATAATCTGCGGGATAGGAAGTCAGGATGATTCTCAGTTTATTAACCCAAATGAATTTACATTAAAATTACATGCTGAATTATCAAAATATATAAAGCAAAATATTGAATATTCAGGGTATAAATATGGTTTACGTGTGATGCCTAAAGACGGACTGCCAATAATTGGTTTATGTGACAATTCAAATGTGTATATAGTTATGACACATAGTGGTGTTACTCTTGCTCCTNTATTAGCGCAGATAATCAAATCTGAAATAGTTGACAAACAACAGGTATNTGAGATAGATTTTTATCGGATGAAAAGATTTTACAAATAAATATNATTAANATGCAACCAAACAATAAAATATTTATNACTCGTGATTGGCATGAAGAAGCAGTAAATTATCTTTGTGANAAAAAATATGAAGTAATNACNTGGAAAAATATAACATCGCCCACAGAATCAGAAATCATAAATATACTTAAAGATTGTGTTGCAATTATTTCTGAATTTGACGATAAAATCACAAATAATATTATAAATAAAGCTCCAAATTTAAAAGTAATTTCCAATAGAGCTGTAGGATATGAAAATATTGATATTAAAAAAGCAAAAGAACGTAATATTTTAGTAGGAAATACACCCGGCGTATTAGTTGAAACCTGCGCTGATTTTACAATGGCATTATTGTTAAACATAGCTAGAAACATAACATATTCAAATAGAGATGTATTANANGGNAAATGGCAATCTTTTTATCAATTACCTTATTTAGGATTTGATATATATAACAAAACTTTAGGTATAATTGGACTTGGCCAAATTGGTACTGCTTTTGCTAGAAGGGCTATTAACGGCTTTAATATGAAAACATATTATTGGTCACGAACTAGAAAAATTGATGTCGAAAATGAAATTGGAATTAACTGGATTGATAATATAAATGATTTGGTTTCAAATTGCGAATATATTTCAATACATTGTGCTTTAACCCCTGAAACTCATAAAATTATTGGTAAAGAACAATTTGCTCTNATGAAAAACGTGAAATTAATAAATACATCTAGAGGCCCTACCTTAGATCAAGATTCATTAATCGATGCTATTGATTCAGGCAATATATATGCTGCAGCCCTAGATGTTACTGATCCAGANCCACCTGATAATAAAAGTGAAATTATACATCATCCAAGAATATTGATTACTCCACATCTNGGAAGCGCAAGTAGTGATACTTTTAAAAAGATGGCAATGATAGCAGCAAAAAACATCGTAAATGCTTTGGAGGGGAAACAGATGGTTTCCCAGGTTAAAATATAAAAATTAATTAACCTACAACTTCTTTATAGACTCTAAGATAATTCAAACCAAGCATTTTTCTGATTTCTTCTTCGTTAAANCCTCNTTCAGCTAATTTAATTGTTAGATTTGGCCAATCGCCAAAATCATTATAACCTTCAAGTTTTATTCCAGAAGCACTCGGACCATTAACTCTATGTTTTTCTTGCCATCCTTGCCATGAAAATTCTCCGGCTTTAGCAAATGGCATTTCACCAGGATATTCAAATAAAGATTCNGTACCTGGNCCAGGNCCCATTTTGTCTGTTCCAATACAAATATGATCAATCCCCATAACATTCACTAGATGTTCAATATGCATTGCCCAATGATCAAGGTTACCTGTATTAGATCCCTGAATAAAACCAGGAATAATTACAACTCCAAAGAANCCACCATTATCTGCAATAGCTTTAGCNAATTTATCAGTTTTACCTCTGTCATGTTCAAAGANTGCTGCACTGGCAGAATGTGTTATTACTACGGGTGATTTAGAAGTTTCTATTGTGTCCCATCCTACTTGTTCACTACAATGACTCACATCAACTAATATATTCATATCATTAAGTTTACCTACTAATTCNTTNCCAAAATACGTAAGTCCACTTTTATGTATTTCTGTACAACCGTCGCCAACTAAATTTCTTAAATTATATGTNAANTGNACNACTCTTAATCCNAGATTATANAANAAATCAACTTTATTTAAATCAGTACCAAACGGTGTTGTGTCTTGGAAATCAAATATAATGCCATATTTTTTAGATTCATGAGCTTCNATNATATGATCNGNTGTGGTNACTAACATTAATTTTTCAGGTATTGCATTTATAATTGAAATTGCATTTGCTATTCCATTTACTGATATTTGATATGCATCTTCCATTTTTGCAGGACCAGCATATGTGCCACTAGCAATATTAACACCTGATTTATTCCACAAATCAATATATTGGTTCCTTGCATCCTGATCATTTTGTATTTCATCTGCAATCATGTTTGATAAATGACCTCTTGCTTCTCCTCTTGTCATCCCATCTTTAAACCACTCATCTAATGTTGTTCTCATATTTTTTGTAAATAACGCACCTGAAGTGATNGGAGGTTGTTGAGAATCTATTACTAAAGCATCNTTATGTAACTGAATTGCNTCTTCTTTAGTAAGNATAGGTTTATCTCTATAACTCATTTTCATTCTCCNATTTATTTAATTTTTTAAAAAATTCTGGATTGTAATATTTTCCTGGTGAAACATTTTCTTTTAAAGCTAAATCTTTAATTGTTTTTTCATCTTTTTGATGCTTTTCACACCAATTTAAAACATCAATTATTATAAAATTAGGAACTACTACAACACCATCATCATCCCCTACTATTAAATCCTCTGGCCTTACTACCGCCTCACCACATGAAATAGTTACATTAGCTTCGTATGGCCACACATCAGGTATTCCTATTGACCCTGTGCGTCCAGCTGAAAAAATTTTAAAATTATATTTTTTAACTTCATTTAAATCTCTTATCGCACCATCAGTAACTACACCTTCAGCTTTGTTCATATATAAATTTAAAAATTTAACATCTCCTCCAACGCTTGCATGATGAAATCGCATTGCATCTATAACCAACACATTTTCTTCTGTACAACTTGACATCGCTTCAAATTCTGGAGAGTTTTCGCTTGCGGGTTTGTCATTAATAATATCAAGTCTTGGAGGAACCATTCTTAAAGTACGCGCAAATCCAACTAATACTTTTCCAGGTGTTTGATTATTTACCCCTTTCATAAATGTTTTNTCATATCCTGAGGCAGTATTATATTCATTTTTAGTTTTTGTAATTAAAACTGCTCTAACCCCACCAAAAATAGTAGCTGAATCTAATTTTCTATATCTTTCAATGATTTTTAATTTGTTCATGTGATTGTTTACCTATCTATTACGGGCAAAATTATATGTGATGGATATTTATCAGAGAAATAAACAGTATTATTAGCTTTGATTTGCATTTTATTTAATCCTATAGGTTCGCCAGTATTTGGATTAAAATCAAATCTGGGGAAATTNGAACTNGATATATCTACACGAATTTTATGANCTTTTTTNAATATATTACTTGTGGGATATAANATTATTTCAATTTTATATATTTCATNTTTTNTCATAAAATTTTCTTGTTTAAAAGAATCTCNATATCTCATTCTTAATATACCATCAGTTAAATTGAAAGCGAATCCTTCAGGGAATGAATCAGTGTATGGATATACGTCAATCANNTTAGCAGTGAAATCAGTATCCAGGCAATCAGATGAAACATAAAGGACACATTGGATAGGTCCTGTTATTTCTGTATCTTTTATAAGTTGCTTTGATTGGAATGATAATACATCTTGTCTTTCAGAAAGATTTGTATATGGAGGATTAGATCCATAAAATTGCTTGTCTTCTTTTTGGTTGTAACCACCAGGATTTACTATACTATATCTTCTTAATGCAGTTGGTACGTCTGTAGGATTTTTGGTTCCTGATGGTAATGGGTTCACTCCTGCTAGTGATGATATATTAGCTCCAATTGTAGGTACAGGGTGGTTCGGATCATAAATATAAGTTGATGAATTATTAGTGTTAGGTTTAGTTTTGGATAAAACATTATCGTTATTCATATAATAGTGAATAAAATTTGTATCTTTTAATGGCCATTGTGTTTCTTCTCTCCAATATCCTCCATGAAATAATCTTCCATCTTTAGTTTTATGACCGTCACCTGACCCCATAACAAATATTTTAATAGGTGCATCATATAAATAATTTGAATCATCTTTAGTCTTTGTATTTTTAAACCATTTGTTATACCAGGCAAGATGAAAATCTTTAAATGATCCAATTGAAGCATCTTCCCCAAATTCTAAATCTCCTGAAAATGTTATCTCAGGTTGCGCCGTTCCATGTGTCCATGGGCCGATTATTAATTTAACTTCTGAATTTTTAATTTTATTTAATCCGACAAAATTTTCAATTGTAGCTCTTGTATATGAATCATACCAACCACCTACATATATCATTGGTATATCAGGATGATCATCATAATATTCATCAATAGCAAAACCTGGTTGCATCCAATATTCGTCATAATTAGTATTAGTTAATATATCAAATGCCCATCTTTCATAATTTGGTATAAGGCTTAAAGGTGTTAAGCCTTTTTTAATAGGCCAGTTATTGAGAGCATTTTCAAAATTGTATGAATTAATTGCCAAATCAGTTTCAAGTGATTTTAAACTATTATTTGTATTTGAGGCTGAGTGCCAAAAAGCCCAGGCGATAAATCTTAATTCCATTGCCCCACCCTGCCTGACTGTAGATGTATATGCATTACTACCACCCATATTTACTATCATGCCATTTAAATTTTTTGGATTTTGCGTTGCTGCGGCACTTTGTGTCCAAGCCTGATATGAAGTACCAAAAGTTCCTACGTTTTTATTAGAATTCTTAAACCAATCTTGTTTACCTATCCAGTCTAATGTATCTAATCCATCTGGTGCTTCTTGTGTTAAAAAATATAATTCTCCCTCTGATGCAAAACACCCTCTGCAATCCTGAGTAACAACAATATATCCATTTGAACAAAAGTAATTATATCTTTCTGTTAAATTTAATGCTTTTTTATCATAAGGAGTTCTTTCGAGTAATATAGGTGTATTATTTATGGATTTATATTCAGTATCAGATGGTAAATATATATCAGTATATAAATTAATACCATCTCTCATTTTAACTTTGATATCTTTATAAATTTTAATGTTATATTTTGTCATAAATGATAGAATTCATCTGATGTAAAAAGATGATAGCTCATACTAGTTTTACTATCAATATTATTTTTATCTTTACAGGGCAATTTTAATTGTATAAAATCAAAAATTATGACCTCTGAAAATAATACTCAAATTATAGATCTTTCGAAATTAAATTCTTCTAATACTTCAAAATTTGGAGGTAAAGCTTCAAATTTAGGAGAATTAATTAATTCGGGCATCAATGTTCCTGAAGGATTTGCAATTAGTACAGACTTATATTTTGATTTTTTAAACAAATCTAATCTAAAAGAAAAGATCAGTAATTTAATTCAACATTCTAATTCTTTAAAAATCAATGAACTTCAAAAACTTTCTAATCAAATAAAAGAATTGTTTAATAAAACTCCATTTGATTCAGATATTATTTCATCTATTGAACAAGAATATAAGCGTATTGGTTCTTCAAGAGTTGCTGTAAGATCTTCAGCTACTTCTGAAGATTCTATGGAAGCATCTTTTGCTGGACAACAAAATACATATTTAAACATAATAGGATTTAATTCTCTTATAGAATCGATTAAAGCTTGTTGGGCATCTGTTTTTGAAGCTAGAGCTATCTTTTATCGGAATAGTCAAAATATACCACATTTTAAATCTGGGATGTCTGTAGTAATTCAACAAATGGTACAACCAGACGTAAGTGGTGTTATGTTTACATTAGAACCTACCACATTAGATCCTGATAAAATTGTTATTGAAGCAGCATTTGGTCTTGGGGAAGCTGTAGTTTCCGGAATTGTAACACCTGATTATTATGTAATTGAAAAATCCACACAAACAGTTGTTAGACAAAAACACATGCAACAAACTTTTAAAATTGCATTAAATGATGAAAATGGTAATACTGGAATGTTTTCAGATATTAATAATCAAAACATAAATGTTCCTTTAACACCTGAGGAAAGTTTAAAACCTAAACTTAGTGTGGAAAATTTAAAACGATTAGCTCAACAAGCTCTTTTAATAGAAGAACATTATAATTTCCCTCAAGATATAGAATTTGCTATGAAAGATGATCAAATTTATCTATTGCAAAGTAGGCCTGTAACAAATTATTCAAGAGGTGTAGTAGATACAAAAAAAATAAGCTTAGATTTTTCTAATGCAGATATTATTATTAAAGGAGCTGGTGCCAGCCCTGGATATGGAGCAGGCAAAGCAATTATCGTAAAAAATTTAAATGAATTAGACCAAGTAAAAAAAGGTGATATTCTTGTTACAGAAATGACTACTCCGGATTTTGTTCCTATAATGAGAATTGTATCAGGAATTATAACTGATAAAGGTGGTAGAACTTGTCATGCTGCTATTGTTAGCAGGGAATTAGGAGTACCATGTGTTGTTGGTGCTTATGACTCTGAAACTGGTAAAACCGCAACTTCAGAAATTCGCAATGGACAAAATATTACATTAGACGGATCTGAAGGGAATGTATATGAAGGTTTACTGGATATCCCTGAAGAACAAGAAAATCAAGAATCTTCATTTACAACCAATACAAAAATATATGTAAATTTAGCTGATCCTATTTCTGCGCCTCAAGTATCTGAACGTAATGTTGATGGTATTGGATTACTAAGAGCAGAGTTTATTATTGCTAATATTGGAAAGCATCCAAAACAAGCATTGAAAGAAGGTACTTCAGAAGAATGGACTAAAGAATTATCTGATAATATTTCTATATTTTGTGAAAGTTTTGGCGAGCGACCTGTTGTCTATCGTTTAACAGATTTTAAGACTAATGAATACCGGAATTTAAAAGGCGGGGAATTATTTGAAAATGATGAAAATAATCCTATGATGGGATATAGAGGTGCAATACGGTATATTAATGACACAGATGTTTTTGAATTAGAAGTCAATGCCATTAAGCAAGTATTAAGAAAATATAATAATTTGATTATTATGATCCCTTTTGTCAGAACACCAAATGAATTACGTGAAGTAATTTCAATTTTAAACAATTATGATATATCTATAGGGAAAGGACACAAAATTTGGATGATGGTAGAAGTTCCTTCTAATGTTATTTTAATAAATCAATTTATAAATGAAGGAATTAATGGCATTTCTATTGGTTCTAATGATTTAACTGAATTAACTCTTGGAGTTGATAGAGACAACGAAAAACTTGAAAAATCATTTGATGAAAGAGATCCTTCGATATTGTGGGCACTTGAAAGAGTAATATCAGCTGCTAATAAACAAGGTATAACTTCATCTATATGCGGACAGGCTCCCTCTTTTTTTCCAGATCTTACTGAAAGATTAGTTAAATGGGGCATTACATCTGTTTCTGTTAGTCCAGATAGTATAGATTCAACTAGAAATTTAGTTTATAGAATAGAGCAACAATTTTAATATGACTAATGGAATTATCACATGTCCACAACCTTTGGCCGGAGAAACAGGGGCTAAAATATTAGAATCTGGCGGAAATGCGTTTGATGCGGCTTTAGCAACAGCATTTACACAATGGATACTTGATCCATTCATGTGTGGAATGGGTGGTATGGGAATTGCACAAATATATGATAGTAATTCACAAAAATTGATAGCAATTAATTTTGCAGGAACTGCTGGTAGTAAATGTACAGAAAATATGTGGGCAAATGATGAAGTAACAAGAAGTGAAGTATCAAATTTATTTCAATTCAGAGATTTTAGAAGCGAAATTGGATACAGAGCCATAATGACACCAACCGTGCTAGCTGCTTTTGAAGAAATACATAAAAGATATTGCACAATGCCTTGGAACGAATTATTACAACCTAGTATCGATCTTGCTAAGAAAGGATTAACTGTAAGTCCTAATTTAGATCAATATTTTCAAACTGGTTATGCTGGTGGAGATAAAAATAATAACCCATTTCAACCAAATACTTATCAAAGATTAACAGCATCTGAGGGAAGTAAATCAAAATATACAAAACCTGATGGATCAGTATATAAATTAGGTGAATTAATTAATATGTCTGATTATGCAGATTCTCTTAGTAGTATAGCTGATAATGGAGCAAGAGAATTTTATGAAGGTGATTTATCTAAAATTATTATTGAAGATATAGAGAAAAATGGTGGGTTTGTTACAAAAGAAGATTTGAAAAATTATAAACCAGATTTTGTTGAACCTTTAAAAATTAATTATTTAGATTATGTTATATCTTCCCCACCCCCACCAAATACAGGTATGTCTGTATTGCAGATGTTTAAATTAATTAAACCTTTTCAAAGTGAATTAAAAGAACACGGATCATTTGATTATTTACGAATATTATCAAATGCTATGTCTATTTCTCACCAAGATAGACTCGATTTTAATGCTGACCCAAAGTTTGTAGATATTCCTGTTTTACAAAAAATTTTAAATGATAAATATATTGATTCTAAAATTGAAGATATTAAAAATAACGTAATCCCTAATTCAGGAAATACTGATAAAGGATCCACTACTCATGTAAATGTAGTTGATAAACAAGGAAATTGGGTTGGGATTACTCATACACTTGGATGGGCATCAGGTGTTATAACTCCCGGACTTGGTTTTATGTACAATAATGGAATGAATTTAGCTGATCCTCGACCTGGAAATTTAAATTCTATTGCTCCAGGGAAAGCTAGAGGATCAAATATGGTTCCAACTCTTGTGCTAAAAAATAATAAACCAGTAATTATATGTGGTGCTCCTGGTGGAGCAGTAATTGTAAGTGCAGTATTTCAATCTATACTTAATACAATAAATTACAATATGACACCAACAGAAGCAGTTTCAGCTCCAAGGATTCATACTGAAAGTGGAAAAGTATTTTTGGAAGCAAGAATAAGATCTGATTATAAAGAAAAATTAGCTGAATTAGGATTTGATGTTGTTCAAGAACAATTTCCTTATAATCCTATGATGGCAAGAGCGCAATTAATTGCTATTGATGAAAAATCTGGAGAATTATCAGGAGGATCTGATCCAAGAGGTGGAGGCGTAGTATATAAAGTTTAAATGAAACTTTTTCATCTAATTAATTATAATTCTTTAATAATTTGTATATTCCTTTTATTAACTTCATTACTTTTGTTTTCTTATTTATACAAAAGTAAAATTTTGATAATTGCATCATTATTTGTTTTTGTATTTTTCGCATTATTTTTCACTTTTAATAAAATTACACAACATAATTCTTCTAAATATAATTATGTTAGTAGTGAAATTATAGATAATCAAAATACATTAATTTATCTTTATAGTAATTACTGAGCTGCTTGTACAGTATATAAACCTTTCGTGAAAAGGTTAAAAGCCGATATTAATAAGAATAAAATTCATTTTGTACAATATGATATAGCAACTTTACAAGGCAAAGATTTCAGCAATATATATAACCATAAATCAGTCCCATCCATGTTCCTATTAAATCAGGATGGACTAGTAATTAAACAATGGAATAGATTGCCAAAATTAAATCAAATATTAATTTATATTAAATAATTTTATAAATTTTTTAATCCAGGTATATTATTGTTACTAACTAGTTCTTGAAAATCTACTAAACCTGATTCTTGCGTAGCTTTAAGTTTGTCTAGCTGTTCATCAATTTCATTACTTACTTCAGTATATACTCCATATGACTGATCTGTAGGTTTGAAATCAGCACTATCTAGAACTGGTAATAATCCAGCTAGTTTAACATTAAGCACAACAGGCGTATTTAGCCTGTCTCTTGCACCTTTATAATCTGTAAACACAAGTAAATTTTCAATATCTTTAAGTGTGTCAATTAATGTTTCACCATCGGTTTTTATTTGATTATAATTTTCATTGTTTTCAGATCTTGAAATCCAATCAGAAATTTCAGATTGATTTTTCCTGATTACTTCTACACTCTTATGTAATTCAGATAATTTCTGATTAACCTGTTGAATTAAATTAAACTGATCTTCAAAGTCTTTACTTGATGCTGATACTCTTGGATCTTTTATTAAAATAATTTCAGTTTTAAGTGTATTCGATTTGTTTTTCTTAGAAGTGATGATTTCTACAGTATAACTGCCTGGTAAAGCCATTGGGCCGCTTAGCCCTTCAGTTAACTTTTCACCTTCAAGTTTATAAGGACCCTCACAATACATATCCCATATAAATGTATTAAAACCTTTTTTAGGATGAAATTTATTTTCTTTTTTAGAAGGTAAAAATGATTTTGTAATTTTTGTATTATTATCATTTTTATTTTCATTTGAAAATGATTTTAATATTTTACCTTTATTATCTTTAATAATAAGTTCTGCTTGATCGACTTCATTATCTAAATAAAAATATATTGGGACACCCATAGGAGGATTTTCACCGGAATCTAAGTAATCAACATTGATTTCACCATCAGGATTTTTTGATTTTTGAATAAGCACAGGTGATCCCAATGAGGCTGAATATGATTTACCATTATCAGGGCCTGTACCGAACAATCTAAAACCAAAAGGAGGTAATATTCTATATGTCGGAGCAGGTTTCAGAATAAAATTACCTTCATCAATGTTATCATTAAGTTGAGATATCGCTGTAATATCGTCCAGAATCCAAAAAGACCGTCCATGTGTAGCTACAACCATATTATTATCTTTGATATCAATATCATAAATTGGAACTACTGGTAAATTTGAATCTAATTTTGACCAAGATTTAGCATCATCAAAACTTACAAATAGCCCGGTTTCTGTACCCACATAAAGTATGTTTGGATTATTTTTATCTACTCTTAAAACTCTTGTAATTTCATCTTGTGGAAAAGATTTATCAACTCGATTCCATGATTTCCCATTATCTGTAGTTTTATACATTATAGGTCTGTAATCATCTAGCATATTTTTTGTAGCTACAACATAAGCTGTAGAATCGTTATGAGGTGAAAGTTCAATACAGTGTATTCTTGCCCATTCAGGAAAATCTTTAGGAGTTACATTATTCCATGTTTTTGCATTATCTTCACTAACATGAATTAATCCATCATCACTGCCGGCCCACATCAATCCTTTTTTATAAGGTGATTCCAAGAAAGAATATATAGTACAGTATGTTTCTGCAGCAGATGTGTCTTTTGTAATTTCACCACCAGAAACAGCTTGTTTAGATTTATCATTAGTTGTCAAATCCGGACTGATTTCATCCCAGGTCTGCCCACCATTAACAGATTTAAATACTATATTTCCTGCAACATATAATGTTTCAGAGTCATGTGGAGAAAATTGAATAGGATATGTCCATTGAAATCTATATTTCATTTCATCGGCACCCTTACCAGTATTTAAAACAGGCCAGACTGTAACTATTCTTACTTGTCCCGTAGAATGATCATATCTCAGCATATTCCCACCACCACCAGGTGAACTTCCAATTGACCCTGAATAAACCAAATTTGAGTCTTCTGGGTCTGTAACTATATAACCACTTTCAGATGTACCTGTTATATAACAATCGGACCATGTAATTGCTCCTGTTTCTGTTCTGTAAGGAACACTTATTGCAGAGTTATCTTGTTGAGTACCATAAACTCTATAAGGAAATTGATTATCTGTATGTACATGATAAAATTGTGATGTTTTTTGATTGTATATTGTTGACCATGATTCACCGCCATTTAGTGATACGTTAGCACCACCATCATTCCCTTGAATTAATCGGTTGCTATCATTGGGGTCAATCCAAATATCATGATTATCACCATGTGGAGTTGGTACTAATTCAAATGTTTTACCACCATCTGTAGATTTGTGACAGCTATAGTTCATGACCCATACTGTNTTTTCATCTGAAGGATCAGCAAAAATATGTTGATAATACCAAGGNCGNCCNTGNAANTCTTGATCNTCTGATACAAGNNNCCANGTTTTNCCATAATTTTCAGTTCTATAAACNCCNGTNTCAATTTCAGATTCTATCGTNGCCCATATTCTACCTTCCTTAGCNGGTGAAATGGATACTCCCATTCTACCTTTTAATCCTTCGGGTAANCCAGGATTTTTAGTTATATTATNCCANTTGTCTCCTCCATCAAATGATATATATATACCTGANTCAGGTCCNCCACTATCTAATCTCCAAAAACTTCTTTTTGCCTGCCAAATAGTAGTTATTAATATTCTTGGATTGCCTGGATCCATACTTAAATCTGCAGCACCNGAATTATTACTAATAAATAACACTTTTTTCCAATTTACTCCTCCATCATTAGATTTAAATATACCTCTTTCTGAATTAGGTCCAAATGCATGTCCTAATGCAGCTACGTATACAGTGTTGTGGTCTGTTGGATCGATTCTTACTCTAGATATGTGTTTTGTGTCTGACAAACCCATATGTGACCAAGTTCTTCCTGCATCAGTTGACTTATAAACACCATCTCCAGGTGATACATTTCCTCTAATACAAGCTTCACCAGTTCCTGCGTATAAGACATTTGGATCTGATTCAGAAATTGCTATTGCACCAATTGATGAAGTGTTAAAAAATCCATCTGAAACATTTTTCCAACTAATCCCAGCATCGTCAGTTTTCCACACTCCACCTGCACATGCACCAAAATAATATTCATTTATATTTGTTGGATGCCCTGTAACTGCAACCGTTCTNCCCCCTCTTGGTGGGCCTATGTTTCTCCATTTAAGNTTATTTATTACTTCATCTTTTAATATTTGTTTCATCATTTTCTCCCTTTTAATATTTTTTTACAGACCTACTGCTTGNCCGTCTTTTCTAGGTTCAGAACCGGCAATCATTATATTACCATTTGTTTCAATAATCTGACCACCTCCAAACATTGGAGAAGGGTCATTAACAATTATTTTATGACCGTAATTTTTGATTTGATTTATTATTNAATTATCAAATATTGATTCTAATAGTACAGTATCTTTTGTTACATCTTTTTCTGTATCATCCCAAGGNATTACGCTAAATCTTGGCATATCCAAAGCNAATTGAGGCGATTGGTTTTTATCTATTAAATTTGATAAAACTTGGAAATGTCCTTGTGCTTGTTGCATNCCTCCCATTACACCGTAACAATATTTAAGATCATTATTTTTTGTATTAGTTACCATGCCCGGTATTAGAGTGTGGAATGGTCTTTTGTTGGGTTCTAAATAATTAGGATGATTTTTATCTAAACTAAAACTAGNGCCTCTGTTTTGCAATGCTATACCAGTATCAGGAACAATAATTCCTGAACCAAAACCCTGAAAAAGACTATTTATAAATGAACAACCGTTACCGTCTTTATCGACAGCAGTTACATATACAGTATTACTTGTATCAACCTTTACAGTTGGTTCATAAGAAACAGCTTTGTTTTTATCTATATACTTACGTTTCTCAGAAGCATAATCTTTTGATAATAATTGTGGTAATACATGTTTGGTAATTTCAAAATCAGTGATATTAAACAATCCATCTGAAAATGCTGCTTTTACAGATTCTATTTTTAAATGTAATTCTTNAACAGGATCAGAAGTTTCAGTGTTGTTAAAACCTTCATATATATTTAAAGCCATAAGTACATTTAATCCTTGTGTATTTGGGGGGCATTGCCATACGGTATAGTCTCTGTATTCTGTAGAAATAGGTTCAACCCAATCAGCCTGATGATTACTTATATCATTTGCAGTAATCCATCCTCCTAGTTTTTGAATATGCTTAGAGATTTTATTAGCTGTATCACCTNTATAAAATCCATCAACTCCNTGATCCATTATCAATTTTAATGATTTTGCTAAAGAAGGTAATTTTTTTATTGAAGCAAATTTTGGTGGNCCTGGATTTAAAAACTCAGGATAACCTGATTCTTCTTGGATTTTATTGATTGAACCTGCCCATCCCTCTGCAATTACTTCACTAACAGGAAAACCATTTAATGCATATTCATATGCAGGTTCGATAATAGTCTTTAGATTTAATTTCCCAAATTTATTAACTATAGTATCCCATCCCATTACTGCTCCAGGAATTGAAACTGAAAATGGTGATGTGGCTGGAATATGATTTAAACCCATTTCTATTAATTGATCAGGATTTGCTAATTCTGGAGATCTTCCGCTAGAATTAAGTGCATATACTCTTTTTTCATCTGCTTTGTAGTATAGTGCAAAAACATCTCCTCCTATTCCTGTTGACATAGGTTCAACAACATTTAATACGGCTGCAGCTGCTACAGCAGCATCAACTGCACTTCCTCCTTTCGCCAAAATATCTGCTCCTGCTTTGGCAGCNAAAGGNTGACTTGTTGATACTACTCCTTTGGTAGATAAAATATTTGATCTTCTTGAATTAAATTTCATAAGTATATTTCCTTTTCAATTATTTGAATTTATATCATTATATTTTGACTTCTGATATCTTTGAATCATTAATTTGTGTACTTAATTCTTCAAGAATATTAACAATTGCATTAACAATCCCTTTTTCAGACAGTATTGGTAAATCTTCATTAGNGAGAATTGGTTCTTTTCCAATATATTCATCCGTAAAAGGAATATGTATAAATAAATATTTTGTATTTAAATTTTCATTATTAATTTTATGTTGATTCCAATAAAAATTTGCGTTGCACATAAATTTTCCAGCATTATCGGATATTGCTGAAGAAACATGTTTGTTAGATAGAATTTCAAGATCCTTTAAATTTAATGTATTCAATAAATTATTACCATTTGGGATAATCGGATTCCCATTTATAATAACCCCATCATTATCAGGGGCAAACGAATTGTATTCATTTTGAGCTACTGATTCTAAATTTAATGAAGTTCTAGATGCCCCAAGTCCTAAACTGAGAATTATATCTGGGTTACTTTTATATAAATCATAAACCTCTTCTTTAATTGTTGAATACTTACACTGCATTACTTTTGTAGATAAATTTATAATATTTGATTTTGTCAATATTTTTTCTACTTTTTCAGATACAGATATAGTTGGGTTATATTTATATTTATAAAACTGTTCAAAACTAGTTAGCAATACATTGATTTTGTCTGACATTGTTTTTCCTTTATAAATCTAATATTTTATAAACAGCTTCTTGAATTGAATTTTTATCTAACCCATAGTATTCATACAAATCTTTTTGATCTCCAGATTGACCAAATTCTGTTATGCCAAGAGATATAGATTTTACTCCTAAAGCAGATCCAATCCAGCTTAATGCGTGAGGATGGCCATCAATAATACTTAAAGATGGTAAATTAGTATGATTTCCTAAAATTTTTAATAAATGACTACCGTTCAAACTATTATCATGAAAATTTCTATATAAGGGGCCCGGACCTGTGATATTAATTAGATTTGATGATATACCCTCTTTTAAAAGTTCATTTTGTGCTTCAACAACTTCAGAAAACATAGCTCCCATACTAAATAAATTTACTTTATATTCAGTTGAATCATTAGATATATTAGAATTAAAAAGATAAGCGCCATTAATGACATCTTCACGTAATAAATCCATATCTTTATTATTATTATATTCATTAAANAAATCTTGATTTAATCTGGATGTTGTTAATCTTAGATATAAAGAAGATATTCGATTAGATACATTATTCATACCATTAAGAAAAATCCATTCTAATTCTTTTCCAAAAGCAGGTTCGTAATAATCAAGTTCAGGCATTTCCATCCCTATTGATGGTGTTATTAAACTTTGATGTAATCCACCTTCAGGACTTAAAGAAATACCAGATGGGGTCCCTATCATAATAAATTTAGCACCTGAATAAACTCCAAAAAACAAAGCATCTAAACCTCTCCGNACGAAAGGATCATATAAAGTGCCTATGGGAATTAAAGTTGAACCAAATAATTCTTCGGTTAATCCTAATTGACCTAAAGCCATAAATAAATTATTTTCAGATATACCTAATTCAATGTGTTGCCCTGATTTAGACATTTCCCAATTTAGTGCTCTAACTAAATCTTCTTCTGGTAATTCAGTTGCTTGATGGGATTGCCATATTCCCATTTTATTAATCCATCCTCCCANATTNGTTGAACTAGCAACGTCTGGACTAATTGAGACGAATTTATTTCTTATATTTTCTTCTAATCTTGAATTTTCAGTCATTAATAATCCAAATATTTGCTGAGATGACATCATNTTTTTGTAATCATTTTTAAATGATTTCGGAAAATCAANGCTAAANTTNTTTTCAGGNATATTTCTANTTAATTTGTTTTGTANTTCAATACATTTNNTATCTTCAGNNNTTCCNTCANTAAATTTNGACCANATATNTTTATTATNTATATTTAAATTTGNTGATAATTCATTAATTTGGGAATCATTTAAAATAACAGAATGATTTTGTGGATCACCAACTGATGGTAAATTCCATCCTTTTAAAGTATAAGCAAATATTACGGTTGGTTTTTTAGATTTTGAAGCTTGTTTAAAGGCTTTATCTAAACAATAAAAATCATGCCCTCCTAAATTACTAAATATGTCATATAATTGTTCTTCATCAAAATCTGATATTAATTTTTCCATAGATAATGAATCTTTAACACTTTTAGGAAGCCATTCTCTTAATGCTTCAGATTTTCTTAGTAATCTTTGATATAGTTCATTTGGCATATCATCTATAGCATCTTTCATCAATTCACCATTAGGCAAATTGAAAACATCTTCTAATTTTTTACCATATTTTGCATCTATAACATCCCAGCCATTAGCTTCAAACATTTGACGCCAGGTTTTAACTCTTATAAATGGAATAATTCTATCTAAACTTTGTCTGTTCAAATCAACTATCCAAATAACATTACTTATATCTTCCATCGTAGGATCAGCTATTGCTTCCCAAATAGTCCCTTCATCTAATTCCGCATCACCTAATAAACTGATGAATCTCGCATTGTTCAATTCTTTATTGAGCAAGGAATGATCTTTTAGATACTTATGAGAAATTGCGGCAAAATTTGGTGCAATTGATCCTATTCCTACAGATCCACCAGAAAAATCGACAAAGTCAGGATCTTTTGTTCGGCTAGGATATGATTGTAATCCATGTAATTCTCTAAGGGATGTTAGATATTTTTTATCTAAATTACCAAGCAAATATTGTATGGCATGAAAAACTGGCGATGCGTGTGGTTTAACAGAAACATAATCATATTTTTCAAGATATTCAAAATATAAATATGTAAGAATTGTTACAACTGAACTACTAGATGTTTGATGACCGCCAACTTTTAAATCACTTCGGTTTTTTCTAACAGTATTAGCATGGTTAACTAACTGAATAGATAACCATAAAATTCTATCTTGAATGGACTCTAAGGTCTTTATATTCATTATTAAAAATTTAAATAAATTAATAATAATTAATATAGCAAATGTAAGGATTAATTATCTATATCAGACTGCTTCTTTTTGAAGGATAGCATAACCAAAAGGCCCTTCGGGGAAATCTGCTGTAATTATTCTATCTAATAAATAACCAGCATCATCACCACAATTTAATAAGTGCTCAAGTTTAATATCAAATCGTTCTTCGTCATCATACATAGGCCCAATTGCTATTACTTTATATTTTGGCCTATTAATTTCAAAATCTAACATAAGTACTTTACTATTATTTAGAACGAATGCTAAACTCTATAATCCATCATTGCAATATATATAAAGTTCTTAATAAAATGAAATTTATCGTAGCAGCTGACACACAATTAGGTTTATATTCACATTTTAGTAATATAAAAAATAAATCAGAAATCAGATCAGACAGATTAGAATCCAAAGAATTTGTAAAACTAGATTTTTTAAATTTAAAACCTACTAGTTCTCTTGATTTCGAAATATCAAATTTCTATACACTATTAAATGAAATAAATGACGAAAATTTTTCATTTCTAACAATTTTAGGTGATTTAATAAATGATGCAGATGATCAAAATCAACTAAATGCATTCCAGGCAACTATTAACAATTTTAGTAAGAACAAAAAGATATATTTAGTGCCTGGGAATCATGATGTTTGCATACCTGCAAAAGAAGATAAAATGTCAGATTATGCTTTGAATTTATATAGAGAGCGATTTGGCCCAGATTATTATAAAGTTGAACATGATAATTTAAAATTAATTTTTTTAAATTCATCAATCTTCAGAAATCATAAAAATTTTCTTAAAGATTATAATAATCAATTAAATTTATTAAAAGATGCCGTGCATGACTATGATGAAGATTTATTTATTTTCATGCATCATCCACTATATGCTGAAGATGTTAATGAAGATAAAAACACTTGGAACATTGATAAAGAAACAAGACTTGAAATCATTGATATTTTAAGTAATCATAATAAATCTGTAAATATCTTCTCTGGGCATATGCATCAAAATAAAATAAACAATTATAAAAATATTAAAAATATAGTTGTTTCAAGTATTGGTGTCCCTTTGGGGAATGATCCCTCTGGTTACTATAAAGTTAATTATGAAAATAAGAACCTTAATTATACATTTGAATTATTAGGAGACTAGAATGTTTAAAACAAAAGCTGCTGTATTATACGAAGCAAATAAACCTTTACAGATTGAAACATTAAGTCAGGAAGAACCTAGGCATGGTGAAGTAAGAGTTAGAACATCTGTAGCTGGAATATGCGCGTCTGACCATCATTATATGGTAGGTGATAATAAAATGCCTATGCCAGTTGTTTTAGGACATGAGGGATCTGGATATGTAGATTCTGTTGGTCCTGGTGTACAAAATTTTAAACCTGGTGATAGAGTTATCACTGCTTTTATATCTGGATGTGGTAATTGCACATATTGCTTAAGTGGATTCGTAAATTTATGTACTACAAGTACAGCATTAAACACGAAACAATATGATGGTACTTTAAGATTAAAAAAAGATGGAAAATTAATTCATCAAATGCAAAAATTAGGTTTATTTTCAGAATATTTAATTTGTCCTCAACAAGCATTATATTTATTACCAGATGAAGTCCCTATGGATGTAGCAGCTCTTATAGGGTGCGCTGTCAGCACTGGTATAGGCGCCACTCTGAATCAAATTGAATCAAAACCAGGTATAGATGTAGTTATATTTGGATTGGGAGGTGTTGGTTTAAGTGCATTAATGGGAGCTAAAATATTAAATTGTAATAACATTATTGCAGTTGATATTAAAAATCATAAATTAGAATTTGCTATTAAATTTGGTGCTACTCATACAATTAATTCTTCTGAAACTGATCCAGTAAAAGAAATTATGTCTATTACTGGTAATAAAGGTGTAGATATGGCGTTTGATACTTTTGGTAGAGGTGCAGTTACAAATCAAGCTATAGAATCTACAAAACGTAAGGGAACAACAGTTATAGTAGGATTAGCACCAATTGGAGATACAGTTAACGTTGATATGGTTGATCTTTGTCGTAACCAAAAAACTCTAATTGGTAGTTTTTATGGATCAATCAGTCCACATGAAAGCTTTAGACAAATAATAAAACATTATTTAAAGGGTGAAATTGATATAAGAGCCTTAGTAGAAAGAACTTATAAATTAGATCAAATAAATGAAGCTTTTAATGATCTTGAAAACGGTTTAGATGGGCGTGGAATTATAATGTATTCAACTTAAATTAATCGACAATTCTTTGAAAAGTTTTTTGTAATCTTTCAGTAGCTTCTTTTAATTCTTCTAAAGATGATTTACTAAAAGCCATTCGGACATGAGAAGTCCATTTATTTTCATCTCGGTCTGTGTAGAATAAAGATCCGCTGGGAAATAATACTCCATCTTCAGATGCAGCCTGTCTTAATTCTTTATTTGTTACACCTTTGATTGAAACCCAAAGAAAAAAGCCTCCAGATGGTTTGTGGAANATTNACATATGGTTCNCAATTATTNATNAAATTTTCAGTAAAANATTCCATTTTNTCTCTGTANATNTNTCTCATNCTANTNACATGATNTTCAAGNAGNTTNNTNGAAAGATATAAAGANAGTGCTCTATGAATTAAAGGNCTATTNCCCATATCAAATCTNGTTTGNGAACANGCTTGAATTATTGATTCATGTGCTTGTATCCACCCTACCCTAATACCTGTTGAAATTATTTTACTGAATGTTCCNAGTTTAATAACTTTATNATTATTATCTAATGAAAATAACGGTGTTGGTTGAGTATTGTTAAAATATAATTCAGAATANGTTGCATCTTCTACTATAAATATATCTTCTGATGAAGCAATTTCACATAATTCAGTTTTTACTTTGTCAGAAGTAAGAATGCCTGTTGGGTTATGAAAATCAGGTATTGTATAAATAAATTTAATATTTTTACCTTTATTTTTCAAATTAGAAATTGTTGATTTTAATTCGGGTATATCAATTCCGTTATCATTCATTTTTACTTCAACAACATCACAATTAAAACCACGGATTGCTCTGACAGTTCCCGAATAAGATGGTTGCTCAACAATAACAACATCTTCAGGATCTAAAAGTGTTTTGCATACATTTTCAAGGGCTCCTGAACTTCCATTGTGTACAATAAAATTATCTAATGTTAATTTTTTTCTATCTAGAATTGTTTGACGTTTGGCAATTTGTTCTCTTAGCCCATCATAACCATACCAACCACCATAATTATAACTACCTTCAGTTTCTTCTAAAGAAGCTTGTTCTAGCATTTGAGTAAAATCACTTATAGGTAAAGTAGGGAAATCTGGAATTCCTCCTGCTATTTGTATAGGATTTGGGTGATCGGTTTCACCTCTGAAAGACATACCAGCATCTGTAGGTGAACCTGCACCTATATTCAGAGCTGATTGAGATAATTTTGATTTTATTATAGATTCTTTCATTTGAAGTATTATACACTAGAACGTGTTTATAATTTTAAATTAAAATAGTCATGAAAAATCAATATTTACATATAAAAAGTAAAGAATTAAATTTTAAAGCTAAATTGTTATGGGACGATGCTCCTGAGACTTGTGAAGCAATATTAAAGATATTACCTTTAACTGGGAAATTGATGCAAACAAGATGGAGTGGATTTGGAGTATGGATAGATTTAGGAGAAGTAGAAATAGATGAAGTGCCATTTGAAAATCATTCGATTTATTTGGCTAAAGGGGAAATAATGTTTTATCCTGGTTTTGAATCAATGAAAGAAATAGTTATCCCCTATGATAAAGTNGCTTTTGCAAGCAAAGCAGGACTACACCCTGCCAATCATTTCGCAACAATAGAAGATTCATCTGATATATCGGAATTAGGACGTAGAGTGATTGAAGAAGGTCTTCAACCTGTAATATTTGATATTAAATAAATAAAGGATTAAATATGAAATTAATTAATAAATATATATCAGATTTAAAAAACATTTCATGGATTTCATATGATGAAAATTCTGATGCTGTATATTATCAAGAAAACAGTGTTGAAATAAATTCAAATAAAAGAAAATCTAAGATATATAAAATTGAATTAGAAACTAATATTAATTCAGAANTTACTGATGGGAATAATGATTCAACACCGAAAATTTCCCCAGACGGTAAAAATTTAGCATACATAAAAAAGAATCAAATTAGTGANAATTTAACACTTAATTCTTTAATTATAAAAGATTTATCTAACGGCAATGAAACTCAAATAACTTCGAATAATCAAACCATATCAACAGCTTATGATTCAACAGGTGCTTTCAATTGGAATAATGACTCATCACATATAGCTTATACGTATAGGAATATTGAAGAAAGAGATAATGATTCAGAACCATATGTTGTTAATAGAATAAGATACAGACAAGATGTCGTTGGTTGGTTGGGAGATGAATTAAATAAAATTAAAATATATTGTTTAAATCATAAAGATAATACATCAGTCCCAAATTCAGGCGGTGATGATACCCATCCTATATTCTCAAATGATGGAAAAAATTTAGCATTTATAAGTGATCAAGGTGATTCAAGAGACACCCACTGGAGAGAAGATATTCATATATATGATATAGANTCATCTGAAAGAAGAAGATTAACAACTTATTTCAATGGCATAGGCAGTATAACTTGGAGTAATGATAATNATTATTTATTTATCATAGGCACATCTGATAGCAAAGAAGGAGATGGAAGAAACTCATCATTATTTAAAGTAGATATAAATAATGCATCTGTATCAAATTTAAATACCGAAGAATTTGCATATAATCCCCAGCCAAACTTAAAAATGGTAAATGATGATTTCCGAGTATCATACACAGATAAAGGTATTTCAAAAATTGTTGATATTAATGGTAAAAACAAATCTATAGTTTATGAAAACAATTCAAAAATTCTTCAATTATGTGATTCAATAGATAAAACAATTTTCATTGAAAATAACAGAAATATGCAGGAAGTTGTAAAAGTTTTAAACAAACAGAATAATGAAATACAGGATATATTGTTTCCTAATTCGAATTTCTATAAAGAGAATCCTCCATCTAAGATGAATAAATTTACAATAAACAGAACTGGTTTTGATATTGAATCAAGAGTTTATTACCCTTCTGATTTTTCTGAAAATAACATTTATCCTTTAATTGTTGACATACATGGCGGGCCGCATGGTAGATTTGAAGATCAGATTGCAGTTAATCAGGAATTATTTACAAAAAATGGCTATATAGTAATAGCTGTAAACCCTAGAGGATCATCTTCATATGGATCAGATTTTGGCAAAGCAGTACTTAATGATTGGGGTGGAGAGGATTATCATGACATAATCGAATCGGTTAATAAGCTAGCTAAAGAAAAATATATAAACAGCAGTAAAATAGGGTTATATGGATATAGTTATGGAGGATTTATGTCTTCTTGGATTATTGGGCACACAAATCAATTTAAGGCGGCAGTTATCGGAGCTCCTTGTATAAATTTAAATTCAATGTCCGGTACTTCTGATATAGGTATAAAATTTGGCGAGGAACAATGGGGAGGATTGAGATATGATAATGTCNAAAAATATCAATTTAATTCCCCTNTAACTTATGCAAAAAATGTAAAAACACCATCAATAATATTAGTTGGAGATAGAGATTACAGGTGCCCTATTGAACAGGCTGAGCAATATTTTGTGACTCTAAAACGTATGGGAAATGATGTCCAGTTAGTAAGATATCCTGGTGGTAACCATGGCATGCTTTCTGGGTCAGCTCCAAACTTGGTAATAGATTTCTGGACAAGNGCAGTAAACTTTTTTGATAAAAATTTAAAATAAAGGATAAAAATGGAATACAGATATTTAGGAAANTCAGGAACTTTAGTTTCAGTAATTGGACTNGGAACAAATAATTTTGGACGTAGACTCAATTCAAATGATACTAAAAGAGTAATAGATACTGCAAATGATGAAGGAATAAATTTTCTTGATACAAGTAATAGTTATGGCGATACATTNTCTGAAGAATATATCGGGAATGCAATTAAAAATAAAAGACAAGAAATAATTTTAGCAACTAAAGTGTACTCAAAAGTTGGTGAAGGTATTAATGAAAAAGGTGCAGGTAAAGTTCATATTATTAGTGAAGTTGAAAATAGCCTAAGAAGACTTCAAACTGACTATATAGATCTATATCAAATACATTTTTGGGATGAAAATACGCCTATAGAAGAAACNTTACGGGCTCTNAATTATTTAATTGATTCGGGCAAAGTGAGATATATTGGATGTTCTAACTTTACATCATGGCAATTAGCGATGTCACTAGAATCATCTAAATCAAATAATCTTGAAAAATTTATTACAGTACAACCAGAATACAGCTTGATGAACAGAGATATTGAAGCTGAATTAATACCTGCNTGTGAATATTATAATATTGGAATATTGCCATATTTCCCTTTAGCAAGTGGAGCATTAACTGGGAAGTACAAACGAGGAGAAGATTTACCTGAAGGCACCAGATTAGGTGAAAATAAAGAAAGAGCTGGCCAAATTCTTACTAGTGATACATTTTCATTACTTGAAAGTTTAGAAATTTTTGCAAAAGCCAGAAATAAATCATTATTAGATTTAGCTTTCGCATGGTTATTAGCTAACCCATTAGTGTCTTCTGTAATAGCNGGGGCAACAAAACCTGAACAGGTAGTAGCAAATGCTAGGACTGCATCATGGGAATTAACAAAAACTGAAGTAAATGAAGTAAATGAAATATTAAATAATCATAAATAAACAGATTTTGATTTTTTCAGTTCACTAAATTTATATCCGGTAATAATATTTACATAACCTGTAAATTTTTTATCTGTAGTTAAATCACCTGTATCAATTAAAATCTCATTATTTAATGAATCTAATTTTGTTTTNGTAGAATAAATCAATAAATTATTTTTATCTATTTTGTTTAATATCCTGGGGCTTATTTGTTGATTACCTCTTCCAAATAAAAATCCTTGATTCCCAATTACTGTTAAAATTAATTTTGAATTTTTGGCTTGTTTAGTATTTAAATAATTATAAATATCTTTCTCAGAACAATCTCTATAAAGTAATTTTTTATTTTTAATAATATCAAACCCCAACAATGTACCATCTATATCAATNGATTTTAAAATTGAATTTGTAGTTGAACCAGGTCCGAATATATATGTATCAACACTTGTATAGCGATCACTGAAATCTTCTATTAAATTGTCAATCTCATCACNTTCATCTGAAATGCTNGCACCTTTTGATTCCTGGAAATAATTATNAGCTAAATTAAGAGGTGTATTTAAATAACCAATAAATTTTGTTGTTGTTATTCCTTTATTAATTTTGCGATCATCTAAATCGGATACTTCTCTAAGAATAAACTTCGAATCTTGATAAGAGCAAAATTCAGANATGATTTTTGAGGAATATATAGGACTTAATGGGAAAATAGAAGAATACATTTTAACTCCAACTGGTATTCCTACTACTGGAATATCAGTATCGATAATTTTGATTAAATCTGAACTTGTCCCATCTCCGCCTGCAAAAACAATTAAATCAACATTTTGAGTTTTAAATGCATTTAATAATTTATATGTATCTTCTCTGGATGTTCTCTGAATTTTAGATGTATAAACAATTTTATATTTAAAATCAAACTGTTTTAATAAATATTCACCTAGTANATCATTACCTGTATAAAAAGTTATATTATCGGTTATTTTGGAATCAACATTATTTAGAGTGTCGTAGGTTCTTTGTAATGACGGCAAACTATAAACATCAGTGACATGATCCCAAATATTATTTGAATCCGAACCTTTAAAACCTAAGGGTCCCCCAAAACCAGATATCGGGTTTACAATTAATCCTATTTTTATTTTATCCATAGCTTAGATTATATATTTGGATTGAAACGACCATCAACATTAATCCAACCTGCATCAATTGTAAGATTTGTGGCTGTNACATAAGATGAAGCNTCAGAAAGTAAGTAAATTATACCACCGGCCAATTCATTGGGCTGAGCCCACCTTTGTAATGCAGGTTTNGTAGTATAAGCTTCATTCCATAGTTTGTCATTGCGTAATTGATCAGTTAATGGAGTCATAACGGGCCCAGGAGATATAGTATTAACTCTTATATTATATTGAGCCACTTCGGATGCAAGAGTATTGACTAATTTTTCTGTACCAGCTTTACTCGCGGCATATACAGATTGTCCTGGTTCAACAACGCTNCCTCTTATACTTGAAAATGTAACTATACTACCCTTATTATTCAATTTCATTTTTTTTGCAGATGCTTGTAAAACATTAAACGTAGCTTTTAAGTTTAATGAAATTACTTTATCAAATTCAGATTCTGTATAATCTATCAATAATTTTCTNACATTTATAGAAGGTGTACATACTACACCGTCGATAACGTCGTATTCATCCATAAGTTTTATTATTTCTGATTTATTTGTAATATCAATTTCAAATGGAATAACATTAACTTCTGAATTAATTTCTTTCACTGCTTTTATTGTACTTTCAATATTTTGAATATCTGCACAAATTAAATTACCACCATGTGCAGCTATGGCTAATGATGCAGATCTGCCAATTCCGCTCCCTGAACCAATAACAATAATATTNTTATTACTGAGGTTAAACATATTCTTAAGATAATCATTGGAAGTATAATCCATTATTTAGGCCTTTTCATACTGAATATAGTATTTATCAAAGCATATTCATCATATCCCATTCTAGATATAGGTTTTAATTCACCGATATCTATCCTGTCGTTTTTAATAATTTTATCTGAAATATTAATACCTATTATATTACCGATTATAAGGTGATTCGGATTTCCTTTGGAATCAGAGGGTAAATCTATAATTTTAAATAATGTACATTCAAAATGAGCAGGAGATAATTTAACCCTAGGAATAGAAACCATAGTCGAATTCTCCGTTTCAATATTTAATTTTTCAATCTCGCTCTCATTATTATCAAAAGAATATGATGATTCATTCATAATATCTTTTACATCCCAACTAACAAAATTACATACAAATTCAGGATTATTTTTTATATTTAACAAAGTNTCNTTGTTATTGCCAGATTTACTGTAACCACCAGGNCCTATTACAACCATAGGTGGAATAGTAGCTATTGCATTNAAAAAACTATANGGAGCNAAATTTATNTGACCNTNATTATTTTTNGAACTTATCCANCCTATTGGTCTTGGNACAATCANGCTTTTAAAATGTGTTAACCANTCGTTTTTNTCTGTTACTTCATAAAACATTATTTATATTTCTCCTTCAATTTATATTTTTGAATTTTNCCTACAGCNGTTAAAGGAAATTTNTCAACAAANATNATTTTTTCTGGNACTTTATAAGAAACTAAATTTATTTTACAAAATTCTNTAATTTCTTTAGTGCTTATTTCTTTANTTTTTGGAATTATAAAAGCAAAAATTTTATAATCCATGATCTTATCAGGATATCCAACAACACTTACTTCTTTTACTTTAGGGTGATTTGAAATAATATGTTCAATTTCAATAGTTGAAATATTTTCACCACTTCTTTTTATAACATCATTTTTTCTGTCAATAAAATATATAAACTCTTCATTATCTTTGTAAACAATATCACCAGTATATAATTCATTATTAACTATAGTTTTTGAAGTTGCTTCATCTTCATTTATGTACCCTTTCATTAACGTTTCATTCTGGATCCCAAGTAATACAAGTTCTCCTGCTTCAAATGGATTCGAATTTTTACCATATTCATTTAATATTTTATATTTATAGATATCAAGAATCTTCCCCATGCTCATATTTTTGGGATTGATAATAGGATTCGCAGAAATCATTCCTGTAGTTTCACTCATACCATAAATTTGTATTAAATTAATTTTAAATCTATTCTGCCATTG
>NZNN01000007.1 GCA_002694895.1 Chloroflexota bacterium | reverse complement strand
TAAGTGACCTTAATATTGATATTCCAAAATCTTCTTCTGTAGGGCTTATAGGGCCAAGTGGTTCAGGTAAAACAACAATAATTAAATTAATACTGGGATTACTATCACCTCAAGAAGGATCAATTAAAATTAGCAATCAAAATTATAGTCACACTGATTTAGGCTATATGCCACAACAATATGCTCTTTATGAAGAATTATCAGTGAGCGAAAATCTTGAAATATTTTCAAATTTAAATAATATATCCAAAAAATCTGAAGTAAAAAAAAGATCAAACGATTTACTAAATTTAATTGAATTATCAGACAAAGCAAAAGAACTTGTTCACAATTTAAGTGGGGGTATGAAGCAAAGGCTGAGCATGGCAATTGCTATGATAAATAACCCTCAAATTTTATTACTAGATGAACCAACTGTTGGAATAGACCCTGTATTAAGGGAATCATTTTGGAAACATTTTAAAAAACTTAATGAAAATGAAATTACTATCCTTATTACAAGTCATGTTATGGATGATGCCATGAAATGCGACAAAGTAATATTTTTTATAGAAGGTACAATAGTTGCTTATGATACTCCAGTAAATTTAGTTAAATATACAAAAACTAATAATCTTGGTGAGGCTTTTGTTCATATAGTAAATAAAGGCTACAAAAATTGATCTTAAGAATATTTTCCATAGCAAAATTAGTTTTACTTAAAATGAGAAGAGACAAAAGATCAATAGGTTTAGTTGTTATAGCTCCTCTCGTGATTATGACACTTATTACATTTATTTTTAACGAAAAACCAGGAACACTTCAAAGAGTAGCGCCTGCAATAATTTCTGTATTTACATTCTTATTTACCTTTTTACTAACAGGAATAACTTTTATAAGAGAAAGAGCCAGTGGAACTCTAGAAAGAATAATGCTTACAAAATTGAAAGCGCATGAATTACTAATTGGATACTTTTTAGGTTTTTTTATATTTGCATTAATACAAGCCACAATAGTAACAACTTTTGTGTTGTTTATGATTGATTATTCAATTGATTCAACACTAATCAATCTTATTGTTATTATCTTTTTAAGCGCACTTTGCAGTGTTAATGCAGGAATAATGTTCTCTAGCTTAGCTCAAAATGAATTCCAGATGGTTCAATTTATTCCTCTCTTTTTTGCCCCACAAATTTTTCTTGCAGGAATTTTTGTACCCGTTCAGGATATGCCAAGGACATTAGAAATAATTTCTAAGTTTTTACCCATATCATATGCATTTAACTCGACTAAACTTACAATAATTAATAAAGTATCTATAGAAGAAATTATATTTGATTTAACTATACTTTTTGTTTTTTCAGCAATATTTATTATTGCNTCAAGTTTNGTTGTTAATTCTCAGAAAAATAACAAATAATGTCAGATAAATCCTCATCCAAGCCATATAAAAACAGCGGTTATATAAGATCTCTTGTGAGTACCCAGCTTTTAATGGAATTAAATCTCAATGAATTTATAAAAAACAATCAAATAATAAAACTCTCAAAAAAATATTCATTAAATGAATATTCCAAAGATCTGGACAAAACATGGATTGAATTATTATGCATGGGAGAATTTGATGGTGAATGGAATGAAAACACATTCAATGAATTTATATCTCCAATAGAAAGGCAGAAAGGTTCAAAAATAATACTTGAAAACAATACAGCAATTGCGGCAACATTTGCATCAGCTGTTATCTATGAAAACAAAGAAGTTGGGAGACTAGATTTTGTTGTAACACATCCAGATCATCGTAAAAAAGGGTTAGGCAAAAATATATGTATTGCAGTTATCAATCATTTTATAGAAAAAAAATATGAAAAAGTAATTCTTCAAACAGATGATTGGAGAATACCTGCTATAGCGGTATATTTAAAACTTGGATTCAAACCTGTTTTTACAACTAAAGAATTAGAAAAAAGATGGAATAAAATAATGAACACTTATTTTATAGATTTAATAATCAAATCTATAAAACCTGATAAATAATCTGAATCAATCCATCTTACAACAACAACTAAATTATTCTTCCAATCTACATAAATTATATTTGAACCTAATCCGCTAAAATATACGGCATTAGCAGGAGCTGACAATATTTTTTTCTCTGTGCCTTCTTCATTAGAATTTAAAAACCAATTCATAAAGCCGTAAGATTTATTTATATTAGAAGGGGAACTTGCCATCTTTATCCATTCTTTGGAAATGATTTTNTTNTNATCCCATTNTCCATTTCTTAAAAACAAATAACCAAATCTNGCATGATCTAAAGCANTAATGAACATACCGCCNCCCCAATGCCCTCCNCCACTTACTGATTGAACATTTTGGCCATCCANCACTATCCATGAATTTTNATANCCATGCCATCTCCATGTACTTGAGGCTCCAATAGGATCCATAACATTTTCTTTTAATATTTTAGGAAGAGGATTTCTCCACAAATTTGTAGCTAGTAGGGCTAACAAGTTCACTCTCACATCATTATATTTATACCTTGTACCTGGCATCATATATTCCTGTTTATCTAATTGATCAAAAGACATATTTTCCGGAGGTCTGTCAGCCCAGTCAGGTTTATCCCATAACACTCCTTGCCATTCACTTGTTTGTCTCAATAAATGATCCCATGTAATTTTTTTATTATGCTCATTGCCAAAATGCTCTTCAGGATTTGAGGCATATTTATAAACATAATCATTAAGATCAGATATAAGTCCTTTATCATATGCAAGGCCTACAGTTGTAGATAAATAGGTCTTTGTCACACTAAACGTCATATCAACTCTGTTAATATCTCCCCATTCAGCAACAATATAGCCATCTTTAATAATCAATCCACTCATCTCACCTCTTTCTTTAACTGGTCCTAATACTTCATCATGTGGTTCTTTTGTTTCAGAAGCTGTGCGGGTAAACATTTGCATATTGTTAATAGATAACTTGTTTTCATGGCTTTTAGCAAATCTAATTGCCTCTTCTATCTGTTTCTCGCCCATATTCAGAGCACCTGGATTCTTTCTTGTCCAGTTTCCATATTCTGGGAAATAATCTTTATTCATACATACTCCGTTTAAAAATTAAGTTATTCGATTACTGCACCTGAATCAACATTTATATTCTGCCCTGTAATATTACAGGCATCATCAGAAGCCAAAAATACCGCTAAATTACCTATNTCATTAGGNGTTTGTGTACGACCCAGTGGCATCATAGGAACNTATCTTTTATCAAATAAATTTTTNGCATCTTGCTCATTATGTTTTTTATCTGCATTAATNGCATTTTTCTGNAAATCAGTCCAAACTGCNCCAGGNGATATAGAATTCACATTAATATTATAACTTCCTAATTCAACTGCTAATCCTTTTGTATATCTTATAACCCCTGCCTTNCTTAAAGTGTANACNCNTCCNGTTCTCCTGGCACCTAATCCTGCTATAGAAGCTATATTAATAATTTTTCCATATTTTTGTTTTTTCATATAAGGAATAACTGCCTCAGTGCAATTAACTGTACCTGTTAAATTAACGTCCATAACCAGATCATAAATTTCTTGTTTGGATAAAGATGAATTTTGAGGTTCTGGGATTCCTGCATTNTTGACCAAAATATCTATGTTGCCAAAGTGTTCAATGCATTTAGTTACAGCATTTTTAATAGAATCATTATCTGTAACATCTAATTTATAAGAAAAACTTTTGTCAGCATTTAATATATTTACTGTTTCTTGAGCAGATTTCAAATCAATATCAGTTACAAATAAATTTGCTCCCTGGTTGGCCATTATCATTGCTATTCCTCTTCCAATCCCATNTCCAGCNCCGGTTAAGAAAACAATTTTATTATTTAAATCAGCGATCAATTTAAAATCTCTTTTTATATATAATATTAATATTATCACTAAAATAACTGATATTAACAAATAAAAGGAACTGGATATGATTATTAGCGGAATATGCGGAAGTTTAAGAAATGAATCTTGGAATAAATTGCTNTTAGAAATTTTNCTNGAGAAAATNTCTNAAAATAGTNACTTTAAAACTGATATTATTGATGTTTCAAAATTTCCATTATATAACGCTGACATTGAAGCAAAAGGTTTGCCAGAATCAGTATTATCAGCAAAAGAAAAAGTAGCAAATTCAGATTTGATTATCTTTGCATCTCCTTCATATAATAGTTCTATATCTGGAGTTATGAAAAACATTGTTGACTGGATTTCACGNCCACCAAAAGTTATTGAAAATAAATATACTTTAGTTATTGGTGCAACTCCAGGTTTATCAGGAACTTTATTAGGATATACTCATTTAAATCATATCTTACTAAGCCTTGGAATGAATGTTTTAAATCAGCCGAGATTACTTGTNGCAACAATTGATAAACAATTAGAACCAAATGGAAAGATCATATCAGAAGAACTAAGTAAATTATTTGATAATTCAGTTAATCAATTAATAAAAAAATTAAATAATTAATATTAAACAATTATTTAATATTGGTTATAATATTTCTCTTAATAGTTACAAGCCGAAGTGGTGGAATGGTAGACACGCTGGTTTCAAAAACCAGTAGGGGTAACCCTGTGTGAGTTCGAATCTCACCTTCGGCATAAAGGTGGAAATATGGAAGAATATAAAAAATTAACTAATTTAGAAGGTAATGAAATTAGTGGNGANTTATATCTAAAAATTCAGGAAGAAGCTCAAAATATGAGTGCAATTAAAATGAAACTCTCTGCTAATTCAGAAACTCCTTACCATACGCATGATCATGAATCGCTTGGAGTAGTAGTAAAAGGAAAATTAGAGGTATATGATGAAAATAATTCAACAACTTTATTACCCGGAGATACATGGGTAAACCCTATAGGACAAACTCATAAAGTAAAAGCAATTGAAGATACATTGTTTGTAGAAATTAAGTCACCATCACCTGATTTTAGNTCATTTTTAAAACTAGATTAACAGGAGTTGAATAAATGAAAAAAATTATCGAATACAAACTTTTAACCGGNCCTGATAACAGTGAATTTTGCGATAGAGTTACAGAATTTTTAAATAATGGATGGGAANTNTACGGNTCTCCNATNATANATANNGANNATNTATCNCANGATANANNCAANAGAATTGTTGGNCAGGCTGTTGTAAGATCNAAATCAGAATAAACTTCGCCCTCTGAAAAAGGAAAAATAGTACAATACTGCATGTACCATAATTAAACTTTTAAACATTAAAACAGGAATTCTTGAAATCATTTTACTTTTGTCTTTAATAAGAAATTTTTGACAAGATTTATATGATCCTATTATCAGCCAAAACGCAAAAGCAAATCCAAGCCATTTTAAATTATCATTAATTCCATCAACTATAAATCTATCGAAAGCAATTAATATTAGAATCCCGGGTATATAAAAATATAAAAATGAAATCTTTGCAGNCAAATCACCTTTCATATATATAAATAATATTTGCATTAATAATCCTTTAGTATTTTGATAATAGAAAGTCCTGCCAAAGCACTAGTTTTGGGGTTCTTNATAGATTTTTCTAATTTAAAATCAAAACTCATTTCACCAAATTGACCTTTTAGATTAATTTTATGACAATTCATTTTAACATCAGGATCTGCAACAACAGTCACATTTGTTTTATCTGGACCAAGTCCAAATAAAGATAAAGTNACTGCTACGTTTAAATTTTTGGGAAATAACTTGATAGCATTAGTTGCAGTTCCGCTATAAATAACTTCAGGTGAAGTNAATTTATANTTTTCATAATCTGAAAATCCTTTGGCTCCAGATAAACTCTCTGGAGATTTCGTTGTTATAATTTCTATAAATGTAATTGAATCTTTAACCGCATCGATTGCATCTAATCCNCCTATAGCCCCCGAGGGNATAATTACAGTATTACNATANTTGGNNGCATCATCTAAAAGGTTATTATAAAAAACCTGATCTGACATCGCACCTACAGAAGCAAAAACAACATTGGCTTTTTTNACTAAATCATTTGCATATTGATTCGCAGCCTGNACTGAAGCTGTTTCAATAATAAGATCAATATTCTGCATCTCTAAAAGTATATTAATATCATCAGTAATAATAGGAGATATATTATATTTGGNTGAAAGTTTTTNAGCGTTATTTATCTCATTATCCATTATTAAACTAATATTAAATTTAAAATTCAAATTAGTGACAACATAATCTATAACTTCAGTNCCCATAGCACCACAACCAACAAAAACTAAATTGTATTTTTNCATTTGTATCTTTTCTCCTGTAATTTAAATATGTTTTAAAATATTATTTANATTACAAAAATGATATTATCTGAAATATTCTATCATTAATTATTATTACATTCTGACTTACAATGACATCTAAAACAAAAGATNAATATATAATTGAAGTTTCCAATTTAACTAAGTTTTATGGNAAAACAAAAGGAATAGAAAATGTTTCATTTCATATTAAAGAAGGTGAAATATTTGGATTAATGGGGCCAAACGGCGCTGGCAAAACAACAACCTTAAGATCAATGCTAAACTTAATTCAATCTAGCTCAGGAGAAACAAGAATATTTTCAAAAAATTTATTGAATTTATCTAAGATAGAAATGTCTAGCATAAGTTATCTTCCAGGTGAATTTGAAATGTATGGCAATTTAACTGGTAAAGAATATCTGAAATATCTATCAAATCTTAGAAANGCNAAAACAAATAACACAGATATTCTTGCNGANAGATTGGATTTAGATCTTAGTAAAAAAATTAACACATTATCNAAAGGAAATAAACAAAAGATAGGTATAGTNATGGCATTNATGAATAAACCTANCATTGCAATTTTAGATGAGCCAACAAGCGGACTTGACCCTTTAAAACAACAAGAATTTCAAAATATAGTAAAAGAATACAATGCTGAAGGATGTTCAGTACTATTATCATCTCACATATTNCATGAGATTGAAGAGCTTTGTGAAAGAGTTGGAATTATTAAAGATGGGAATATTATTGCATCAGAACAAATATTAGACCTAAAAAACAAAACAATTAAAAAATATGAAATAAATTTTGATAAATATCCAGAAAAATTACAAATATCTAAAATCAAAGGTGTATCAAATTTNAATATCGATAAAAATATCGTCACATTTAATATGCAAGGAAATATAGATAACCTGATCAAATCAATATCAAAATATAAAGTGAATAACTTAAGAATAATTGAGCCGGATTTAGAAGAAATTTTTCTTACATACTATTAGGAGTATTAATGTTCAAAAATGTATATCTTAAAAATTTAAGAGATATGAAGAACAATTTAATTTATTGGACTATAGGGATAACCATATTAGGATTTTACATATCTTATGCATATAGCTCATTTGCTGAAGACATTGATACATGGAATGAACTACTTGCAAATTTCCCCGAAGAATTAATGTATTTTTTTGGGGGATCAGAAGGTATGGATATGAGTACATTTGCTGGTTTTCTTAATCTGGAAATATTTGGGCTAATGGGACCAATCATGTTAATAATAGTGGGAATAAACTCTGGCACTCATATTGTTGCGGGCGAGTTAAACAACAAAACATTAGAAATGGTAATGTCGACTTCCATNGGAAAAAANAAATACCTTTTTCAACAAATACTAGTTATGGTTACAAGAATAGTAATTATATCTATTATTTTGTGGAGNAATTTCTTTATTTTTGCAAATTTATTTAATTTGGAACTTGATCTGAAAAATTTAACTGCAATTGTATTTCATCTAACTTTATTAAGCTTATCGATAGCAAGTTTTTCATTACTCATAGGATCAATTACTGGAAACAAATCTACAACTCTTGGCCTTTCGGCTGGTATAGCTGTTCTTTCTTATTTCATTAATTCAATAAGTCCTATGATAAAAAGTATAGAAAATATAAAATATTTATCAATTTTTTATTACTACAAACATTCTGAACCTTTGATAAACGGAGTAAATTTGGAAAGTGTCTCAGTAATGTTATTTGTCAGTTTATTGTTTATAATATTATCTTTCGTAGCATTTAAATACAAAGATTTATATTAAGGATTATTTTAAATTTGTCTAAACTAAAATTTCTCATTTTCGCATCTTTTTTTACTTTAATACTTATAGCCTGTTCCTCTGAACAGGAAACTATANAAACACTACAAAGTGAATCTACTACTATAAACTTAGATAATAGTTTAGATATGGCTATTGAAAATTCTTTAGAAAATTATCAGGCAGTAGTTATAGTATTTTACAGAGGTCATTTCTGAGGTATTTGCAGAGCACAACTAGGTGAGTTGTCACAAAATCATAACCTGTTTAAAAGATTTGGAATTGATATTATTGCTGTAAGTACGGATGATCAAGAAAATACTCAAGCTATGATAGATGAAGTTAGTGCTACATTTGAAATAATTTCAGATTCTACATATACAATTTCTCAACAATGGGAAGTATTTAACATATTGGGTGATGGAGTTGCAGCTCCATCTGCATTTATAATTGGTAAAAATAATTCAATATTGTGGGCTCATCGTGGGTCTTCTCCGTCAGACAGACCTCCNACAGATTTTCTACTTGCAAAAACATTAGAACTCCTAAAGAAAGTAGCAAACTAATTATTTGACTTTAAATGATTAATATGACTAATATTAATCAATATTTTTTCAAAGGATTAGTTATGGACTCAGATAAAGATATCATTGATGTAAAAATGAAAATGATGATGGGCATCAAAGTTCCTATGAGAGATGGTGTGGAACTTACAACTGATATCTATCTTCCAGAAGACAAATTACCTTGCCCAATAATATTGCAACGATCTCCTTATAACAGTAATACTGAAGCTGGTGTTAAAGAAGCAGTATATTTAGTTAAAGAAGGTTACGGGGTAGTGTTACAAGATGTTAGAGGAAGGTGGGATTCTGATGGTGAATGGTACCCTTTCAAGTACGAAGCTGAGGATGGTTTTGATACACAGGAATGGATAGGTTCACAGGACTGGTGCGATGGAAATATTGGAACCATAGGTGGTTCTTATCTTGCAATGGTACAATGGCAAGCAGCTCCTTTGCGTAGNAAATATTTGAAAGCAATGGCACCCAAAGTAGGTTATTCTAATTTTTATCACAATTGGGTATATACTGGCGGAGCATTTCAGCTAGCTTTTAATTTAAGATGGATCGCTATTCAAATGCATACAAGAACTAATCAAGTGCAATATTTGTGGATGCCAAAATCAAATCACCAATCTGATATTCAATGGCACTTACCTTTAATTAATATGGATGAAAAAGCTGGGAGGGATTCAAAAATTTGGAAAGATTGGGTGAGTCATCCAAGTTACGATGAATATTGGAAAAAACTAAATCCTATAGAATCAAATTATGGTGAAGTAAATGTTCCTACATATGGAATGGGAGGATGGTATGATGTTTTTCTTCAAGGCACTTTAAATAATTACATGGGTGTTAAAAAACACGGATTATCTCCAGGTAAAGAAAATCAAAAAGTTATTATCGGTCCATGGATTCATTTTCTGGCAAATGACGGAGAAGAAACAATAACAGGAGATATTGATTTTGGTGAGAATGTNAAAATAGATCTATTTAATGAAAGATTAAAATGGTTTGATTATTGGTTAAAAGGTATTGATAACGGGATAANCAAAGAAGACTCTGTAAAAGTTTTTGTAATGGGGAAAAACCAATGGAGAACTGCAACTGACTGGCCAATTCCTGANACTAAATATACAAAGTTTTATATTCACAGTGATGGGAGTGCTAACGGCTGCAAAGGTGATGGTATTTTAAATATCAATCCACCATTGGATGAAAAAAGTGATCAATTTATTTATNATCCTTCCGACCCAGTTCCCACAACAGGTGGTAGCACTTGTTGTAGTGAAGATGTTACACCTGTTCCTATGGGACCAAGAGAACAGAAAAAAATCGAACATAGAAACGATATTCTTATTTACAATACTGAACCTCTCGAAAATGACATTGAAGTCACAGGCCCTATAGAAATGATCCTTTATGCTTCCAGTGATTGTAANGACACTGATTTCACTTGTAAGTTAATAGATGTTTTTCCTGATGGTAAATCCATAAATATTGCTCAGGGTATCCAAAGAGCTCGATATAGAGATTCATGGGAAAACCCTGAACTTCTAGATTCAGAAAAAATTTATAAATTTACTATTGATATGTGGTCAAGTAGCAATTATTTTTTCAAAAATCATAAAATCCGTATCGAAATATCTAGCAGTAATTTTCCTCAGTTTGACAGGAATCCTAATACAGGTAATGAATTTGGAATGNATACTGAACTTAAAATTGCTAATCAAAATGTATTTCATAACAAATCTTATGATTCGCATATTATNCTACCGATTATAAATTAAGCTATGTGACTTTCTTTTACAGTAAACTTTTTTAGTAGTTTTTCATTAGGTGTGGGTAAATCAGTAATAGGATCAAACAAATATGGAGATTTGAATTCATTATAGGGTTCAAACAAATCATTTCTGTAAAATCGACTAGAAGGAAACAAATCACCAGGGTAAGTAAAATTATCTAAAGTTGCCAATTCAATACAAATAGCTACTCCTAAAGCACTTTCAAGCATTCCACCTATCCATACAGGAATTCCTGCTTCTTCGGATATCTCATTTATTTTTAATGAATTGGTTATACCTCCTACCCTGCCAGGTTTTATATTGATGTATTTACAAGCTCCAATTTCTATTGCCTGTCTTGCTCTATCAACGCTGCTGATAGATTCATCAAGGCATATTGGTGTCTCAATTGATCTGGCCAGTTTTGAATGATCAAATATATCGTCATTACTTAAAGGTTGTTCTATAAATGCTAATCCAAAATCATCAATATCTTTGAAAAAATCAATATCTTCCAAGGTATATCCTGAATTACAATCTATATGAAATAAAGTATCNGGGAATGTTGATTTCACTGCTTTTAATACTTCCAGATCCCAACCTTTCCTAACTTTTAATTTCACTCTTGGAGCANTATTATCCACAGCAACCTGTATTTTTTCTATCAATATATCAATACTATCTTCAACTCCAAAATCAGCACCAGCTACAACTTCTTTTCTTTTACCTCCAATCAAATCATGTATTGGAAGATTATTTNTTTGGCTTAACAAACACCACCAACCAATATCTAATCCGGCTTTTGCAAAGGGATTGCCTTTATAAATTTTCAAATCTTCATTCAATTGATCTGAAGTTTCATAATTTTTCCTTAAAATTTTGGGTGCAAATACTTCGCTAAGATTATANAAAACAGAATTAGCACTTTCAGATGAATAAGTAGGTAATTCCAATGAACAAGTTTCTGCCCATGCAAGATTATTCCCACTTATCAGNTTAATCAAAATAGAATGAGTATCATAATCCGCACCATAAGCTGTAATCCATGGATCAATTAATGGCATTGCAACATGATATATATGTATTTCGTCAATTTTCATAATGAACTATATATTATATTATGAAACTAATAATTGTTAAAATACCTATAAATTAATTAAAGAAATCTTATGCAAGAAAATATATTTTGCAAACAATGTGGAAAACCAGGAGCAAAATCAGATAAATTTTGTAAGTTTTGCGGGATGGAGATCAACTCAGATTCAATTGATTCTATTCNTGAAGAAAATTNNCAAAATGTAAATGAAGATATAATTTCTGATGAAGTTAATAAATTGTTTGCTGAAAGTACTGNAAAATTTATACTTGCCAGCCGACTAAAAAGATTATTCGCCAGATTATTAGATGGAGTTTTCGGACTTATTTCAGCTCTAATACCCGGTTTTGTTCTAACTTTTATATCTGGTGGTAGTTTTGATCCCGAATCATTCTTTTTAGGGGCTGTAGTAGGAATAATTTGTTTTGTTATATACCAATGGTATCTGCTAGCAACGACTGCACAAACAATAGGGAAAAAATATCTTAAAATAAAAATTGTTAATAAAAATGGTGAACAAGCAGGTTTTTTTGTAAATGTTGTACTAAGAGAATGGGTTATGGGATTAATAGGAATAATTCCTGCAATCGGAGGTATTATACAAATAGTAAATATATTGTTTATTTTCAGAGATGATAGAAAATGCATTCATGACTTAATTGCCGGTACTGTAGTAGTCAGTGTAATTGAATAAGTACGGAGGTAAAAAGTGAACGGCGAAATAATAACATATGGAGATCAAAAAAACCAAGGGTATCTATCTTTACCAAAAGGCAAACAAGGTCCGGGATTAATTATTTTACAAGAATGGTGGGGATTGGTTGGTCATATAAAATTAGTAGCTGATAGATATGCTAAAAATGGTTTTGTTGTACTTGCACCCGATTTATATAACGGGGAAAAAGCTACTGAACCAAATGAAGCTCAAAAACTAATGATGGAATTACAAATTGATGAAGCAGGAGATAATATTGAATCTGCTGTTAAATATCTTCGAAATTCAAAAAACTTATCAATAGACAAAGTTGGATGCATTGGTTTTTGTATGGGAGGAGGATTGTCATTATATATGGCAACAACAGGACATATAGATGCAGCTATCCCTTATTACGGGGTCTTAGTTAATGTAAAACCTGATTGGAGCAAAGTAAATTGCCCAATATTAGGGCATTATGCAGAACATGATGGTGCTACTGAAGCTTTACCAGAAATAAAAAAAGAAATAGAAAAATACAGAAATGATTCCAAATTTTATATTTATCAAAATACCGAGCATGCTTTTTTTAATGATGAAAGAAAAGAAATATATAATAAAAAAGCAGCTGAAAAATCATTCGAAAGAACTATAGAATTTCTAAACAAATCATTCAATTAGGAAATCTATAAAAGATTTACTTGTTGATTCCCATTCGTTTCCGATAGTAAATTTAATATTATAAAAATTCAATTTCGAAATAACAATTTCTTTCATTGCCATGGAATTACCAGTGATAATTCTTGCAGAACTATTTTTGCCCCAATATTTATTTATAAATCTGTCAATAAATATTTCTGCATCTATGTGATTAATTCTATGTAAATCTAATAATTCTCTTTTAATAGGATTCATAAATTAATTCTTGATTATAAATTTATTTAATCTTAAAACTTTCTTGACAATATAAGTATAGAGTCAAATTGTTTGTAATTTATATTATTAAGAGAGATTTTAATGGATAAAAGAAATAATTGGAAAACTGTAAAAGCGTCAAAATGCCCTAAATGTAATTCATTTCTTTCATATGATTTATTTGAGCCAACTTGTATCATGTGTGGATGGGTTGATTATACTGTAGAAAAAACAAAAGGAAATAAAAATAAAAGACCTATTGTCAATTTAAACAAACTCAACAAAGCAGGATAATACTAATTATAAAAAAAATAAACTGGAGATTCAAAAGTATGCGATTTATTCAAATTATTCAAAAAGTTACATTANCATTTTTTCATAATATTAAAAATTTTAATATTATGAAAATAGGAAAAATTTCAGCATTATCTTCATTATTAATANTAGCAACTTTAATTTCCGTTTTCGTATTTAAAAATTATGTAGGATCTGATAANACAATTGTTGAAGAAAANCANCAAATAATTTCGATGCAAAAAGGTGATCTGATNTCAGAAGTCTCGATNAGTGGACAATTACAATTTTCTACCAATGAAGACTTGTTATTCACGAGTACAGGAAAAATATCTAANATTCATGTAGATGAAAATTCTANAGTTTCAAAAGGTGATATTCTTGCTACTCTTGAAGATATTAAAATTACTGAATTGGAAAAAAATGTTGCTCAGGCATTAGCAAATGTAGAGACTGCAAAAGAAGCTCTGGATGATACCAGGGAACCCTATACCGATACCCAGATTGCAACAGCAGAATATCAATTAAACGTAACCAAATCATCATTACTTGATGCAAAAGACGATTTGAATAATACCAAAACCGGTGATCCAACCCTGATTGCTTTAAAAGAAAAAGCTATATCTGATGCAAAAATAACTCTTCTAAAATCCGAATTTGATTTAACTTACTATATGCAAAACGGTAAAAAAGTTGACATGGATAATGCAAAGTCAAATTATGATATAGCAAAAATAGCTAAAGACAATTCAGTTAGAACTTTAAGCCTTACAAAATCTCAATGGACAAAAACCCTAGAACCTTATACTGAAGATATAACAAAATATAAAACAGNGTACCTTGATAATTTAAACAAATGGTTTGGAATTAAAACAGATTCCAAATATTTAATAAATATCGATGAAATTCTCAAATCCTGGGATATTAGTCTGACTCAGATATTTTCAGAGGAAGCAATCACCAGAGATATCTATCTTAATCCTATGGATAATATTAAAACTGAATGGGATGAATTAACCATTTACGGATGGCTTCATTTAAGTCCTNNTACAATTGGAAATGAATCATCTAGCAAAGATATATGGATTACATGTGATAACACACCAATTCTACCTGTAAACACAATAGGTACTGTAACTATTGTTAAAACATGTATCAAAAAAGAGTTGAAAGATTCCTGGGATACTTACAATACAGCTATAACAACCTTGGAAGANAAAAATATCGAAAAAGATAAAGCAATTGACACTGCACAAAGTACATTTCAAAACAAATCAGCTTTGTTTAGAACAGCTGATCAGACATATAAAGAAATTTTATCAAGATCACAAACAGAGAAAGAAGAACAATTAAAACATCAATTAACTATTAATAATGAAACTTTGAAAAACCTGCAAGAAGATTTGTTAAAGTTAAAAAATCCATCAAAATTAGATATTAGTAAAAAAGAGTATTATGTAAAACAACTTGAAGCAGATACCAAAGATAAACAAGAAATGCTAGATGAAATGAAGATGGGAGGGAAAACAGAAACAATAAACTTAAAAGAAGCTCAATTAAAAAATACTCAAGCTCTNCTTANAANTTCACAAAATATTCTGTCAGGAGCTATTTTGAAAGCTCCTTTTGATGGNNTTATAACTGACATCAAATTTGAAGAAGGTGACACTATTACCACNAATAATGTAATCATTAATATTGCCAATCCAAATAATGTTGAATTTACTGGAGATGTTGATGAAGTTGATGTGTTATACCTCAAACAAAATCTTAAAGCAATCATAATAACTGATGCCCTGAAAGATATTGAACTTGATGGTAAATTATTTAATGTGGCATCTGCATCCACTGCATCACAGGGAGTAAGATCTTTTCAGGTGAAAATTTCTGTNATAGTACCTGGAAATATAAAATTAAAAGACGGTCTAAGTGCAACAGCCCGNGTAATTACCAAAGCAAAATATGGGATAAATCTTATTCCTATACAAAGTTTATACGGAACATTTGATAATCCAACTGTAAAGATAATAAAAAATGGGAAAATTATAGAGCAAATAATCACCATAGGGGATTCTGATGCTATTTGGGTAGAAGTACTTAGCGGAGTTACTCCTAATGATATGATTGTAATGGAAGTACCAGATATTCCAACTACAGATATCAGAGGCGGACCTCCTTCTGCTGAACCGAGAACAAATAATCAAAGAGGACAAAAATGATTAAACTCAATAATGTATCCAAAACNTACACATTATCGGGTATTAATGTAAATGCAGTGAAGTCTGTAAACTTAAATATTAATCAAGGTGAATTCGCTTCAATTATGGGGCCATCGGGATCAGGAAAATCAACTATGATGAATATNTTAGGATGTCTCGATATACCNTCNGAAGGAGATTATTATTTAGACAATGTAGAAGTTGGNAAATTAGATGACAATCAACTTGCACAAATAAGAGGTGAAAAAGTTGGGTTTATTTTTCAAACATATAATTTATTACCCAGAATAAGTGCATTTGATAATGTAATGATGGGATTAGCTTACACAAGCAATCCCAAAAGTAAAAATAAAGCAGTAGAAGCTTTAGCAAAAGTTGGACTAGAAGAAAGAATGCACCATAAACCCGCTGAAATGTCAGGTGGCGAGCAACAAAGAGTATCAATTGCCAGAGCATTGGTTAAAAATCCACTACTGGTATTAGCNGATGAGCCTACCGGGGCACTTGATACTAAAACCGGAACTGAAATAATGGNAATTTTAAAAAANTTAAATCAAGAATCCCANATGACTGTACTTATTGTAACTCACGAAAATCACATAGCTAATCAAACAAATAGGATTATATCTTTTAGAGATGGTGAAATTATTAATGACAAACAAAATCGAGCATGAATTTAATAGATATATTTAAAACTTCTCTCAATTCTTTGGGTACAAACAAACTGAGATCAAGTTTAACATTNCTTGGTATTGTCATAGGAATATTATCAGTTATNTCTTTAATGGGAATGGGTAAAGGNTTTGAAAAATCTGTAACCGATACAATTGAATCTTTAGGAACTAATCTGATTTATATAACTCCTTCAAGAGATTCTAAAACAGGAGCGGCATCAGTAATATCCTTAAAAGATGCTCAAATNCTTTCTGAAAACAGACAAAACACTTCAGTNAAATCAGTTACNCCAGAATTAGTTCAAATGGGGAAAATAAATTTTGGAAACAATTGGAANTATACTCAAGTATATGGTNTTACTCAAAATTATAAAACAGTAAGAAGCTTAGATATGAAATATGGTTCATTTTTATCTGATATCCATGTTGTAAACCTCTCGGAAGTAGCAGTATTAGGNGTGAATGCTGCAGANGAATTNTTGGGTAATAGAAATCCGGTTGGACAAAACATNAAAATAAATGGAAGAAATATGCAAGTCATAGGAGTTTTAGAAGAGAAAGGAGGAGGATTTGGAGGTATAAGTATTGATGACAGAGTCTTAATACCTGTAACAACAGCTCATTACAGGCTATCTAATAANCAAACTAGCGCTGGAACAGTAAATTTAAATACAATAATAGTGGAAGCAATTAACTCTGATAGCATAAACAAAGCACTCCTTGAATCAACAAGTATACTTAGATTCAATCATAAAATTGGCTCTGGTGATGAAGATGATTTTCAAATCCTAAACCAACAAGACATATTAGAAACATTTCAATCAGTAACCCAGGGTATAACATTNTTTTTGGCAGCTATAGCTGGAATTTCATTAGTAGTAGGNGGGATTGGGGTGATGAATATTATGTTAGTATCTGTTACTGAAAGAACAAGGGAAATTGGTATAAGAAAAAGCCTTGGAGCTAAAAGAAAAGATATATTACTGCAATTTGTATCTGAATCAATTGTACTTAGCTCAATAGGAGGGTTAGTAGGNATAATTCTTGGATGGCTTGTATTATATTCAATTGCTCAGATCCCACCATCAGGAGAAAATGGATTTACATTCAATACAGAATTTACTTTTGACATAGCATTTTTAGCTTTTGGTGTGTCAGCTGCCACAGGATTATTTTTTGGAATTTTCCCTGCANTAAGAGCATCCAAATTGCAACCAGTTGAAGCACTAAGNTACCAATAANAAATATAACAAGGAGACTTTGAAATATGCGTAATTTAATTTTAATAATATCAATTGCAATTTTAATAGGCGGGACATATTCAATAGGTTTTTATAATGGNAATAATAACGCAAACAAAACTATCAAACTTGCTAAAAATGGNGGCGANCAATATTTAAAATTAAATCCTCCTGGNAAAACAGNNTCNGAATTAAAAANCAATGAAAATANTTANANTGANNAAGAANANNAAATATTAGCAAAATTAAAANCNGGNGAAATNACCCTNGANGAAGTTCCAGANGATCTCAGAAATAAANTACGNNCAGNNTTTGCTCAAANCAGGCCAAATTTNAATCCTTTATCAAANCTNCAGGGATCAAAANCNAANNNAGAAACAGANAACTTTANACCAGNTCGTTCTTTATCTGGCAAAATAACCAAAATTGAAAATGATNATTTGGAAATTGAAACAGAAATGGGGGTAATTCAAATTATTGTAAGTGATTCAACTTTAATTAAATCAACAAGTANANTTAATAAATCAGATTTNTCNATAAATACAACTATTTCAGTTAGTGGNCAAAGAGANGATACAGGATTCAAAGCAAAAGAAATAATTATTACAAAATAATTATGATCTTCTAGCTACTTTNCCTGCTCTAAGATCTGTTTGNTTNCCATCTTNNACNGCNAATTCNCCNTTAANAAANACATGAATTATACCTTCAGGATATACTCGTGGTTTTTCATATGTAGCTTTGTCAATAATAGTATCTTCATCAAAAATTACTATATCTGCATTTAAACCCGCTCTGATAAATCCTCTATCATTTAAATTTACTTTTTCTGCTGATTTTCCTGTCATTTTATGTATAGCTTCTTGCATGCTTATTACGCCTTCTTCTCTTGAATATTTACCTAATACTCTTGGGAAACAACCATATAATCTAGGATGTGGATTACCCGGAAGAGGAACTCCGTCAGATCCTATCATTGTAGTTGGATGAGCCAATATTCTGGCAACATCATCTTCAACCATACCTTCGGTAACTACAAATATTCCTGAATCTATTTTTAATAATTTTTCTGCAGCTTCTTGTTCTGGCAAATCATATTCATCACAAAGTTCACCCAATGTTTTACCTACCAATGACGGATCTTTAGCAGAACCTGCAATTAATATTTTATCTCCAGTTTGTGAGCCCATACCCCCATCTACGGATTTTTCATTAAATGCATTATTTTGAACAACAGCAAACAAAGAAGTACTTCCTGCATTATAGGGATATTGATCTGAATGAACATTTAATCCTCTACTTCTGGCTTCTTCTATTGCATTTAAGGATTCTACAGATTTTCCCCAATTTTCTTGACCGGAAACTTTATGATGTGATATTTCAATAGAACATCCTGCTTCTTCGCCAATTCGTATAGTTTCTTCGATGGATCTAATAAGATGCCCCGCTTCATTTCGCATATGGCTAAAATAGACACCATTATAAGATGATATAACTTTAGATAATTCAATTAATTCTTCAGTATTAGAATATCTTCCTGGTTCATATATTAATCCCGTTGAGAAGCCTACAGCTCCTTCTTCCATACCTTCTTTAATCCATGCTTTCATATCATCAAATTCTGATTTCGTAGGCATACGTTTCTCATTTCCAGTTGTAGCTTTTCGTATTGGACCATGACCTACAAGAAAAGCAGAATGAATACTTGTTTTAGATTTATCTACTAATTCCAAATATTCACCATAAGAATTCCATTCAGGCATTGCGTCAAAATTTGGATGCCAATTAATAATATCAGCAGAACTATGAGGGATTACTCCGGAACCACAATTCCCATTAACATTTGTTGTAACACCCTGCATCAATTTAAAATCCATATCAGGGTATACAAACATTGCAATGTCATCATGTGCGTGCATATCAATAAAGCCAGGTGAAAGTGCTTTATTTTTTATATCAATAATTTCTGCATCTACATTACCAATATCACCAACTTCTTCTATTTTTCCATTGTCAATTAAAACATTTCCTTTAAATGGATTTGACCCGGTACCATCATATATCGTAGCATTTTTTAATAGGTATTTTTTATTCATTGACTTAACCTCGAAATTCTTATGTAAAAGGAAAAATAAAAATTGTTTAAAAAATTTGGATGTATTACCCCGTTAACTATTTATTCATTTTTATTAATCATTGTTATTATAATTATTTAAATGATTAATATAGTACTAGTTAACCCAGAAATTCCTCCTAATACTGGAAATATAATCAGACTTTGCTCAAATACTGGTTATTATTTACATATCATAAAACCAATGGGTTTTAACCTAAAAGATAAGCAACTAAAAAGAGCAGGATTGGATTATCATGATACAGCAAAAATTAAAATTCACGATAATTTGAATCATTTTATCAAAACTATTAACCCTCCCAGAATACTAGCAGCCACTTCAAGAGTTAATAAAAGTTATGCAACAATTAAATTTAATAAAAACGATGCTATTCTTTTTGGATCTGAATCAAATGGATTAAGTGAAGATATTATCAGAAAAATCCCAAAAGAAAATGTATTTAGTATTCCAATGAAACCAAATAACAGGAGTCTGAATTTATCAAATGCTGTTTCAATTATTGTATATGAATCATGGAGACAGCATAATTTTGAAGGCAGTGTATAATTAAATCAAATATTTATTGAGAGGTTGAATAATGTCAGACTCAAATTTACTGAATAAATCCGCTATTGAATTAAAAAGTCTTATCCAAAATAAAAAAATTTCATCCATTGAACTTACAAAACTTGCGCTTGAAAAAATTGAAGAAACAAATCACAAAACAAATGCATTTTTAACTATTACTCATGATTTAGCTATCAATAGTGCTAAACTAGTTGATGAAAAAATAGCTAAAGGATCTCCTCTTGGTTTATTAGGAGGTGTGCCAACTTCAATCAAAGATATGGAACCTGTGAAAGGATACCGAACTACTAAAGGTTCCTTGTTTTTAGAAAATAGTATTTCTGAAATAGATCAATTAGGTGTTGAAAGAATAAAAAACGAAGATGGGGTAATTCTTGGAAAAACCAATGTCCCTGAATTTGGCGCAAGCGGCGGAACAGAAAACAAGCTGGGAGATGATTGCAGGAATCCTTGGAATCTAGATCATACTCCGGGAGGTTCAAGCGGTGGGACAGCAGCTGCGATAGTGTCAGGAGTACATCCTTTTGCCCAAGGATCAGATGGCGGAGGATCAATTAGGATCCCTTCATCTTTTTCTGGAATTTACGGGATAAAAGGAACTCAGGGAAGGGTTCCTAGAAGACATGCCAGCAGAATGAGTTGGCATCCTGTAAATTACTCGTGCATGGGGCCAATGAGTTGGTATGTTAAAGACAGCGCTCTTTTATTACAAGCAATGTCAGGTCCGCACCCTGAGGCTGAACCCGGTACAATCGCTACACCTGCTCCAGATTTTTTAAAAAATATTGACGCTGGTATAAAAGGCAAAAAAATTGCTTGGTCATCAAATTTAAATTGCCGTAGTGTTGACCCGGAAGTGATTAAAGTAAATAAACAAGCAATGGATATATTTGAAAAACATGGCGCTATTGTAGAAGATCTTGAGTTTAACATTGACCTTAATGAATATGAAGAACTTGACTCTATTTTAAGCATCGCATTAAACTATGCAAATAACAAATCATATTATGAACAGGATCCCTTTAAATTAATGCCACATGTTAGAAATACTATTGAAAGAGGAAAATTAATAACTTCTGAGCAATATATTCAGGCTCTTACAAAATTATATGAGTTAAGGGATTACATAGCATCTTTATTTATTAATTATGATTTTATTGCAACTCCTACTAGCGCGTTCACAGCAAATAAATGCGATGAAAAACATATTGTTGAAAACGGGAAACTAAAGGTTGTTAAAATGACCAGAGAAGATAAATTCATTGAAAATGATATGGATTATTCATCATGGAATTTTGCATGTAAACAATTCACAGCCTTGTTTAACTGGAGTGGTAACCCAGGGGCAAGTATTCCCAGTGGTTTTACAAAATATAATATGCCAGTAGGTTTACAAATTGTTGGAGCAAAAGAAAATGAAGTAGGTGTATTACAGGCTTCGAGGGTATTTGAATTAGAAAAACCTTGGCAAAACAAAAGACCTATAATTTAAATATTAATGCTTTTGATCCATTGAATGCCTTAATTTAGGATCCAAAAAATCTCTTAAAGTGTCACCAAGTATATTAAAAGCGAGCACAGCTCCAAAAATAGCAAAACCAGGAAATATCGGTATCCACCACGCAGCTTGTACATATTGCCTTCCTGATGAAACAAGAGCTCCCCATTCCGGCTCTGGAGGTTGAGCACCTGCGCCAACAAAACTTAACCCTGATGCAAAAAGAATTGCTAATCCAAAATCAAACGTTGCCTGCACAAGAGTGGCTGTGTAGCTATTAGGGAAAATATGTTTAAATATAATCCGAGTAGGATGCAATCCTAAGGCACGTGATGCTGTAATATAATCCTTACCTTTTTCTGCAATAACACCACTCCTTATTAATCGGGCATATCCTGTCCATCTAACTAAAGTTATTCCAATTATTGCAGCATCNATACTTGCTCCTAATGAAGTTGCTATAACTAAAGCCATAACTAAATCAGGTACTGATAAAAAAATATCTGTAATNCTCATTNNAGCTTCATCTATCCATCCGCCAANATATCCACTTACCANTCCAANTAATGANCCAAAAGTACCAGCNATACCTACCACTAATACNCCTATACGTAAACTTATAATACCCCCAGCTAANACNCTNCTAAAAACATCTCTTCCAAATTCATCTGTGCCAAACAAATANTNCCAGCTAGGTTTTTGAAGAGGGATNCCTACTCCCATTTCATCGAATTCATAAGGNGCNANNATTGAACCAAANAAGCCTATAAACACATATATAAATANTATAANCAAAGANANTANAGCAGGGGGNTTAATTTTTANAGCATTAATTAACTCNNTAAAAGTACTTTTTTGTGGTCTTAATGTTATTTCCTGATCAGCCATTTAATACCTAATNCTTGGATCTAAAAAAGCCACNANAATATCNACAANCATATTAGCAGTNGAAAATGCTATTCCAATTAAAATGGTAACATCTACTACAGCTAGTCTATCCAAAAGCATAATAGATTGAACCGCAAATCTTCCAACNCCTGGCCAGGCAAAAATCGTCTCAGTNAAAACAGCCCCAGAAAGCAAACCTCCTACTAGTAAACCTAATATAGTAACAGTTGGTATTAAAGCATTTCGCATAACATGCCGACCTATTACAGTTTTTTCTTGTAATCCTTTAGATCTGGCTGTTCTTACATAATCCTGGCTGATAACTTCTAAAATACTTGCCCTGGTAACACGTGCTAATAATCCAACAACAGAAAAACCTAATATAAATGAAGGTAATATCAAATGATAGATAGAATTAAAAAATCCATCCCAATAACCTGTAATAACAGTATCTATTAAATAAAAACCTGTTATCTGTTTTGGAATTTCCATTTCCAAATCAATTCTTTGCGAAGAAGGTACTATTCCTAAATAATAATAAAAAATAATAAGCATAATAATAGCAAGCCAAAATATAGGCATTGAAACACCAAATAAGGAAACTGCTCTAATTACGTGATCAATCCAACTATTTCTCTTCAGGGCAGATATAATCCCTAATGGGATTCCCATCACAGTTGCAAAAATAAACGAAACAAAAGCTAATTCCATTGTTGCAGGAAAATAATCTCTCAAATTATCAATTATAGGGGCTCTTGTAACTAAGGAAGTACCCATATCTCCTCTTATTAAATTACCAACAAAATTAAGATATTGTTTCCACATTGGTAAATCTAATCCCCATTTTGCCCGAAAAGCATGATATTCATCCATTCCGGCTGCGATGCCTCCAGCACTAAATAATAATGCTGCAGGATCTCCTGGTAATCCAAACATTAATATAAAAGTAAACATCGTCAAACCAAGCAATACAAATATTTGCAAAGATAATCTACGTAATATAAATTTACCGATGTTCATAACTTTTTAGGATTAATTATTTATATAAGAGATATAAGAGAAGGAGCAATTTCAATTGAAATTGCTCCTTCTATGAAACACTAATTTATTTAATTTAGATTATTCAGCTTTTCTTAAATATCTGAAGTCCAAACTAAAACCATGTGGCATAGCAATACCATTAGTCATGTTTGTTCTAAGAGCAACAGTATCAGCTACCTGCAATACTGTCATTTCACCACAATTAGCGACCATAATTTCATTAAGTTCTCTATATATGATATGTCTCTTATCGTTATCAGTTTCAGCTCTACCTTTAGCAACTAAATCTTTCAATTTGGCTGCTACTGTTGGGTTATGTTCTTCTATACCTAACAAGAAACACTCAGATGTAGCTCTTACTGATGCAGGATTATCTGGGTCAAAGTATGTTGCACCTAAACCTGAGATACCCATATCTTTAAGTGTACCATCAATAATTTGTCCCCAAAATTTTGATCCTGTAGATTGTACAATTTCTGCTTTAATTCCAGCTTTTTTCAAACTAGCCTGTAAAAATTCAAGCCCTTTGGTATAAACAACTGATCCACAAGCACCAGCACGACTTTGCAATTTGATTGAAAAACCATCTGGATAGCCTTGTTCAGCTATAATTGCTTTTGCCTTTTCAGGCTCATATTTCCATTGATTTGAAATTGCAGGATCATGACCTAACATACCTGGTAGTATCAAACTTTGATGAACTGAACCAAGTCCCATAGCTACTACTGATAATAAACCATCGTAGTCTATAGCCATATGTATAGCTTTAAAAATCTCATCATTAGCTGCATGTTCATTTCTTCTATCAATTAAGAAATTACATGTTATTAATGAAGGATAAGAAAAAGTATATACTTTTGGCTGAAGATCAAGTGTTTTTAAAGAAATAGGATCCATCTGTAAAGCTACGTCAACTTCACCTTTTGCCATCATCAATTCAGCAGTTGCATTTTCAGGGATATTAGAAAATACTAATTGCTCAGCTCCAGGGCCAACTCCATCGTGTCCGCCCCAATAATCTTTATTTCTTTTCAATGTTAATCTTTGTTCTGCAACCCATGAGTCAATTTTATAAGCCGCTGTACCAACAGAATTAGTTGCACCCCAAGCTGCTCCCCAATCGCCTTCTGCTTCATTCTTTTTCAATTCAGAAGCATCTACGATCAAGAATTGCTTAGATGCTAATATAGCTAGTAAAGGAGCAAAAGAGTTTTTAAGAACCATAGTAACTTCCATGTCACCAGTAGCATCAATACTTACTATATCAGTGACCCATGAAAATCTTGCTGTTGCTTTATCTAATTCGATTACAAATATAGATCTCTTTAAAGAATCAACAACTGCTTGACCGGTTAATGGATTACCAGTAGTAAATTTAACACCTTCTCTGATTTTAAAAGTATAAGTAGTTCCATCTGATGAAATCTTCCAACTCTCTGCCAAATTTGGAACAGGGACTGCAGAGTCTCCTCTTGTTACCATAGGAGTGTTTAAAGCAGTAAGACCTTCATAAACTTGTTGAGAAATTCTGTGTTCAAAGAATGATCCGCCTCTTGGTGGAGTAAAACCTTCAGTAAAAAAGAAAACATCTCTAACATTTATACTTTTAGCATATGTTGCTGCAGGAGCGACTTCTTTTATCACTTCCACTTCCTTTACTACTTCTTTGACTACTTCCTTTACTACTTCAACTTCTTTTTCAACAACTTTTTCAACAACTTTTTCAACTGGAACTTCTTTAATAACTTCTACAGTTTCAGTTGTTGTACANGCTATCATAAAAGATAATAGCGANGTAAATATAAATAATTTTGTAAANAATTTNAAATTTTTCATAATTGCCTCCTTATGAAATAATTAATTTCAGGTATTCTTAAATACGCATATATTACAGTTTTCATTCAATAGTTCACGNATTTTNAAAATACCTAGGGTATCGATTTTATNTNTTTCGTAAAATTTGTCAACGTTAAAAACTTGNTAAANNTATCAAATAATATTAATGTATATTTCAATAAATGGATTCAGAAGGATATTNGTTTATGCCTAAAATGAAAGATTTCACNGCTTATCATAATGGAGAATGGAAACCNTGGTCAGATGTAAANATTGATCCACTTGATTTAGGNTTTGTTCTAGGAGATACAGTCTTTGAAACTCTAAGAACTTTTAATGGAAAACCATTAATTTGGAAAGAACATGTTGAAAGAATATATAGATCATTAAAATACACTAGGATGAATTGCGGGCTTACCCCTGAAGAAATGTACAGTATGTTAGTAGAAGGAATTAATAAAAACAGAAATTTGTTAAAAGAATGCGGAGATTTTAATATATGGTTACAAATTTCTAGAGGAACTTCAATGGACGGACCTCCAACCATATTTGCTCAATATAAACCTGTTCCTTTTGACACGTTCACAGATTGGTATAGAGATGGAGCGCATGTTGTTTTTGCAAAAACAAAAAGTCATTCCTTCCAAACAATAGACCCTAAAATAAAACATTCAAGTAGGATGAATTTTGTCCTTGCACAATTAGAAACAAAGGATATAGATCCAAATGCCCTGACTGCTCTTACCGATTTGGATGGGCATGTAACAGAGGGGACTTCATTTAATATAATGACAGTAAAAGACGGAGTTATAAAAACCCCGACAGACTCTAATATACTACAGGGAGTTTCAAGAGATGTTGTTATAAGACTTGCTAAAAATTTAGGTTTAGAGGTTTTAGAAGAGAATATCCAACCATACGACCTGGTAACTGCAGATGAAGTATTTTTAAGTAGAACAACTCCAGGAATAGTACCTGTTAGCAAAGTAGATAATGTTGATATAGAGGGTGAAATACCAGGCCCAATTACTCAAAAACTTCTTGCAGCATATGGCGAACTTGTAGGTTTTGATCTAATGGATCAAGCATTTAGTTTTGAAAATGTAGAGCATGAAGATCTTATATCAACGTTAAATCATAGACATAAAAAAAAATAAATACATTATGATTAAAAATGAATGGTTTAATTGGAGATGCATAGGCCCATATAGAGGTGGGAGAGCTGTGGCTGTAGAAGGTGATCCGGACAATAATTTAGTGTTTTATCAAGGCTCTACTGGCGGAGTTTGGAAAACAGTAGATGGTGGTATTACATGGGAAAACATATCTGACGGGTATTTTAAAACTTCAGCTGTTGGTAGCATGCATTTGAGCACTGCAAACCCTAAAAGGATTTTTGTTGGTATGGGGGAATGCCATGTTGCCTGGCCAAGATTACATTGGAATTATAGAACCGATGGAATATATAGATCTGATNATTCTGGNAAAACCTGGAAACATTTNGGCATGGAAGAGCTGATGTATATATCTAAAATTAAATCAGATCCAAGAGATCAAAACATTGTNTATGCCGGAGCTCTTGGAGATCTTGCAAACAGCTCAGATGACAGAGGAATATATAAAAGTATAGATGGTGGAGATTCATGGGAAAAAATTCATTNTGTTAATCATAATGCAGGAGTTATAGATTTAGCCATTAATAATAATAATCCAGATGAATTATACGCAGCCTACTGGGAAGTCCGAAGACATTATTTTGAAACTTATTCAGGTGGTGATCACTCATCTATATATAGATCTTTAGATGCTGGCAAAACATGGACACCTATACATACAAACAAGGGTTTTTCATCTCTACCTCTTGGGAAAATTTCGATTTCCATGGCAGATGATAGATTATGGGCACTTGTTCAAAGTAACGAAAAAGGATTATACAAATCTGATGATAAAGGAGAAACATGGGAACTTGTTTCAATCGAAGATGACCTAACCGGAAGACCTAATTATTATATACATGTATTTGGAGACCCTTCAAATAAAAATACTGTATATGTAATGAATAAAAATTTTATGAAATCANTAGATGGAGGTAAAACATTCTCACCATCCGCAACACCTCATGATGATCATCATGATCTATGGATTTCTCCAAATGACCCAAATAGAATAATAAGCGGGCAAGATGGAGGAGCTTGTATAACTTATGATCAGGGGAGAACATGGTCAAGTATATATAACCAACCTACAGGAGAATTTTATCATATAACAACTGATAACAATTTCCCTTTCTATAATGTTTTAGGGACACAGCAGGATAATACAGCAATATCAGTGCCCTCCGATTCTATTAATGGAATGATTAAATATTCTGATTGCAAAATAGTNGGAAGNTCTGAAAGTGGNCATATTGCAGTAGATCCATCAAAACAACATTGTACTTATTCTGGAGCTCTTGGAAGTTATCATGGTACTGGACCTTTAATGCTTAAGCACGATAAAATTTCAGGAGAAGTAGATATGGTAACAGTATGGCCCGATGTTACAGGACATACAAACAACGAAAGAAAATATAGATTCGGATGGGATCAGCCAATAATATTCTCATTACACCATAAAAACAGATTGTTAACTGCAGCTAATGTTATTTTCGAATCTTATAACGAAGGTAAATCATGGACTGAAATAAGCCCAGATTTAACTAGAAATGATCCTAATTATATTGAACCNAGTTCATCCAAAGCAACTTCAAATAAACCAAGAAACAAATGGGAATCTGCGCCTAAAAATAAAATTGCCCCGTTTGAAAGGTGTTATATATCAGCTCTTGGAGAAAGTCCAATAGATAAAAATATTTTATGGGCAGGAACAGATGACGGCACAATACAATTAACAAAAGATAATTCTAATAAATGGATAAATGTAACACCTAAGGATTTAGAAGCATGGACGCCAGTGTGGAATATTGAACCATCAAAACACGATAAAAAAACTGCATATTTTTCTGCTTCAAGATATCAACATGGAGATAAAAAACCGATAGTTTTTAAAACTAATGACTATGGCCAGACATGGAGAAAAATAATAAAAGGAATAGACGCAGAAGATTATGCAAGATGTATAAGAGANGACTCGGCCGATCCTGANATATTATATTTAGGCACAGAAAATGGAATATATTTATCTGTTAATGCTGGTGATACTTGGGTTAACATAAATTTTGACTTACCATTTGTGCCAATCCATGACCTAAGGATAAAAAACAATAATCTTATTCTCGGAACTCAGGGAAGAGCTTTTTGGATATTAGATGATTTGTCTTTTATTAGGAATAATAAAAACCTTTTTCTAAATGAAAACCCAAAAATAAATGCAGAATTAATGCATGTTCAAGAATCAAAATCCAGATTATTTATGCCACAAAGANTACACAGTACTTATCCAGTATCTACTGATACTAAAAAATTTTCCTGGGCACTTGGAATAGAAAATATTTATTATCAATACCAAAATGAAGAAGGGAATATAAAATACAAATCCTTAGATGCAGGCCAAAACACACCGACGGGATTGATAATAAAATATTATTTACCTAACAGTCCAGAAAAATATAATTCTATTAAAATCACTATAAAAAATAGTGATGGCGAAATTATAAATGAATTCTCCAATAAAGATGATATAGGNCCCCAAACTNATAACACGTACAAAAATTTGTGCTTAAGGCCAAAAAAAGGATTCAATGAATTTGAATGGAACTTAAGATATCCCGGTCCAATTCATGTTGCAGATGATCTGATTCCTGAAAATGGAGAACTACGTAGATTTTCCGGACAAGGCTCAATGTCATTAGAAGGTCCTTATGTTGGCCCTGGCGATTATATTATAGAACTAAATACTGAAGAAAAAGTGATATCAGCAAAGTGTAAAATTATCCCAGGTGTTTATGCTAAAAATGAAAATGGTGAATTAAATAAGCAAACTAAATTCCTATTAACAGTAAGAGACAAATTATCAGAAGTAAACTCAACAATAAACTCAATCAGAAAATTAAAATCAGAATTAAGAAAAAATACAATAATTGAATCCGATGAAAAAAATTTCATGTTTAATGAATTAGATGATATTGATAGAAAACTTGCATCCACTGCTGAAATTGAAGAAGAGCAAAGCACAGTTGATCAAAATTCACAGGGAAAAAGGTTTGGTAGAGTAACTGATGGTGCATTTTTTGCTGATTCNTACAATGCCAGACTAAATGGTTTAATTGATACAGCCGGAAATACAGAATCAATACACACTAAACAATGTGAATTAGTATTTGAAGATCTTAATATCAAAACAGATAAATTAATTAAAAAATTTAAATCTATTTCAGATAATTATCATAAATCACAATAAAACTAACAAAAATTAGTATTGAAACTAACTCTTCTATTTAATAGACTTTGACAGATTTTAATTATTATCTCAAGGTTTACATTATTATGAAGTTTGGAATTTTTCACACTGTTCAATTGCATGAATCACAAACTGCAAAAGAAGCATTAAACAATGCATTAGAAGAGATCATGCTATCTGAAGAACTTGGACTTGATGAAACATGGCTTGGGGAACATCATTTTTCAAGACATGGATTACTATCAGGATTCTTTTCATTCTTAGGTCATGTCGCAGCAAAAACATCCAAAATAAGAATTGGCACTGCAATAACTGTACTACCTTTTCACAACCCAATCCTTGTAGCATCTGAATCAGCAATGATAGATGTTCTCAGTAATGGAAGGTTTGACTTGGGAATAGGAAGAGGATACCAGCTTCAAGAATTTGAAGGATTAGGTGTAGATGTTGAACAAGCAACCGATAGGTTTAGAGAAGGCATAGAAGTAATTGTTAAAGCTTTAACAGAGGAAAAATTAACATACAAAGGTAAATTTACTAACGTAGAGGATAAATGGATAATACCCAAACCAATACAAAACCCTATCCCAATTTATGTTGCAGTGAGTACAACCCCTGCAACGATTGATTTTGCTGCAAAAAATGGACATATTGTTATGGTCGGAGGACCAACTGCAGTGTTAGGCCAAGCTCCAGACGTAATAAAAACCTGGAGAGAGAAAATGGATGAGTATGGAAATGAACATAAACATATTGATCCACCGGTTCAACTTCCAATTTATGTTGCACCTACAATGGAAGAAGCTATAAATGACCCAAAAGGATACGATGATTTTTCATTAAAAATTCTTTCGAAAATAGGTACCCCTATTTCAAAAGATGGAAGTATTCCTAAAGGATACGACGAATGGGTTAACAGGCAAAAAGACAGGGAAGGATTATTAGTACAAAACAATCAAATTCCTCTCTTAAGAGGAACACCTGAAGTACTAGTGGAAAAACTAAAAATTTGTCGTGAAAAAGGTGTCAAAAATATATTTGGTAATTTCGGATTTCCTGGAATGGACAAGAAAAAATCTCTTAGATCTATTGAATTGTTTTGCACACAAGTTCTCCCTGAAATACAAAAATTAGAGGAATCAGAATCTAAATCTAACGTTTAATAACAGATTTTGCATTCTTCAAACTACTATCTGATTTAAAAAATATAATTATTATCGTTACACTAACTATATGCATTCTAAATATTAATAATTTATTTCCATCATGAAAAAGGTAAGAAAGCAACAATAGTTAAAAAAGATGTATTAAGAATAAAAGTTTTAATTTTCTGCATTTTAGTAATTAATATTAATT
>NZNN01000006.1 GCA_002694895.1 Chloroflexota bacterium | reverse complement strand
GGTACCTTTAGGATTGTTTTGAACGGCATATATAAATTTATTATCAATATTATTTATTTTAGATTGAATATTTTCATAATTTGGAGAAACAACTACAATTTTATTATTAAAATTCTTTATGGGTAAATGGCACAACAAATATTCTATTAATGTTATTCCATTTAAAAGATGCATAGGTTTACTCACAGTTCTTGATTTCATTCTAGAACCTTTGCCTGCAGCTAATACAACAATATCAAATGTATTTAAAAAAGAATTTACCTTAATCATTATTTATAATTAAATCATAAATATTAAAGAATTATGAAGTATAATCATTAAAATTAATGAATAAAAAATGAATAAACTTACATTTATACCAATTATTGGTATTCCTGAAATAAAATCAGGAGATAATATCCCAAAAATAATAAATCAGGGCTTAAATACTAATAAAATAAGTCTAAAAAATAATGATGTATTAGTAATAACACAAAAAATAATATCAAAANCTGAAGATAGAATAATAAATCTTACCTCAGTTAACCCAAAAAGCAAAGCAATAGAACTCGGGAAAAAATTAAAGAAAAACCCAAGGCTTATTCAGCTCATAATAGATGAAAGCAAATCAATAATTAAAATTGACAAACATAGAGGAATAATTATTACAGAAACTAAATTAGGTCATATTTGTGCAAATTCTGGAATAGATTCATCAAATATTTATGGAACAAATAACGTTTCTTTGCTTCCTNGGAATCCTGATAAATCAGCAAAATTTATTTATAAAAACTTAAAACAAAAATTCAATCTAGAAAATTTAGGTATTATTATTAGTGATACTTTTGGAAGNCCATGGAGAATAGGACAAACTAATATTTCAATAGGAAGTTATGGAATTAATCCTTTAATTGATTATAGTAATAATACCGATGCATTTGGAGAAAAACTAACCACAACTAAAATATGTATAGTAGATGAATTGTCTGGTGGTGCTGAAATATTAATGGAAAAATCTTTAAAAATACCAGCTGTTCTAATAAGAGGGGTTAAGTTTCAATTTTCTGATCAGGGGAGTAAGGAAATTTTAAGAGATAAAAACCTAGATTTATTTAGATAATTAAATAGTTTCACTATTATCATAATTATATTCAGATGACCAAACAGAAGTATCAGTATAATTATAAAATTCTTTAGTTTTCCCGCATTTTTTACATCTACCAATNCTTTTTGATCCAGCTGGCTCTTCTATAACCCAATAACATATACAATCAGCCACATTGATTTCACTATTAACATCCATAAATTAATTAGCTCCAATTTGTGAAATATTTAACATGTGAAAATTATAACATATTAATTNATAAATGTCATAATATTATNCTTAATNTATNAAAATANCATATAATAACAAAAAATATTANACATTTATGAATTATTGGTTATTTAAATCTGAACCTTCAGANTATTCATTTGNAAATNTCNTTTNTGATAAAGAAACTTGCTGGGAAGGTATAAGAAATTATCAAGCTAGAAATTTCATTAGAGATAATATCAGNATAAATGATGAGGTCTTATTTTATCATTCAAATATATCTGAACCTCATTTTGTTGGACTTGCAAAAGTTATTCGTGAAGCATATCCAGATCATTACTCTTGGAATAAGGAACATAAATATTATGATCTNAAAAGTTCGCCTGATAATCCTAGATGGTTTATGGTTGATATTAAAGCTATAAAGAAATTGAAAAGAATAGTTTATCTTAAAGAAATAAAACAAGAACCAAAATTATCTAAAATGATTTTATTAAATAATTCCAGACTTTCAATTCAACCTGTAAAAAAAAGTGAATGGGATTTAATTATCAAAATGTCAAATAATTGACCTGATTTGNGAAGCTATAGAATCACCCATTTCAAAAGTTTTGCACCATTGAGAGTTCTGTGAAATATCTTTTGTCCTAAGACCGGAATTGATAACATTATCTACTGATTTGACAATTAATTCAGAAATATCTTTTTGTTCAAAAGCAAATTCGAACATCATAGCAGTACTCAAAATCATACCAATCGGATTCGCAATAGATTGACCCGCTATATCAGGAGCGCTACCATGAATAGGTTCGTATAAGCTTTTTAAATTACCACTAATATTCTCACCTGGTAAAAATGATAATGAAGCCGAAGGTANCATCCCTAAAGAAGAGGATAATATAGAAGCTTCATCAGATAATATATCTCCAAAAGTATTTTCTGATACTATTACATCAAACTGTGAAGGATTTAATATAAGCTGCATGGCAGCATTATCAACTAGAATATGATGTAATGTTACATCGGGATAATCTATGGCTACTTCATCAACTATTTTTCTCCATAATTTTGAAGTTTCAAGAACATTNGATTTGTCTACTGAAGTAAGTTTTTTCATTCTTGATCGCGCAATTNTAAATGACATTCTTACAATTCTTTCTATCTCGTACTCATCATAATACATAGTATCCACAGCTGCTCTTTTAGAATTTTCCTCTATTTGCTTTTTTGGCTCTCCAAAATACAAACCACTTGTTAATTCTCNTATAATCAAAATATCTACATTATTTAATATAGATGATTTAACNGGTGACGATTCTTTTAAAGCTTCAAATATTTTTACCGGACGTAAATTGGCATATAAATCCAATCTTTTTCTTATATTTAATATACCNAGCTCAGGTCGAAGATTACTTTCCAAATTATCCCATTTTGGNCCNCCTACCGCACCAAATAATACAGCTTTGCTATTTTCAATTAATTTTATTGTATCTTCAGTCAGGGGAATACCAAATTTATCAATTGCTTCTCCGCCAACAATACCATATTCCAAATCATATTTATTACCAGTAACATCTTCAACAGATTTAATAATTTTAATTGCTTCATTAATAACTTCAGGACCAATACCATCTCCGGGTAAAACTGCTATATAACTCATAATTATTCCTTTATTTAACTACTAAATTAAGTAATTTATTTTTAACATANATAGATTTCAAAATTTGTTTATTCTCAATATGTTTTTTAACATTTTCAGATCTCAAAGCCAAATCTTTTACTTTATCTTCGTTCAAAGGAGATGATATATTTAAAGTATCTCTAACTTTACCATTAACNTGNANAACTATTGTAAGNGTATCTTTAATTATCAATGCATCATCATATTGAGGTAATGATTGTTGATGTATTGAAAAATCATTACCTGTAATTTGCCATAATTCTTCTGAAATATGAGGCGCTAAAGGNGCAAGATGTAAAAGTAATCTTTCTAATGAAGATTTCCATAGATTTTTTGAAATTTGAAAATTGTCATATCCGCGTAATAATTCAGTTGAATATTCCATTAATGTTGCAATAGAAGTATTAAATTTGAAAGCTTTCATGTCAGATATTACTTTCTTGGTTGTTAAATGAGAAATTCTTACAAAATTTTTCTCTATATGTTCCTCTAAATTATCATTAAGCACTGATATATCTTTATGGACTAAATCCCAAATTCTCAGCAGCCATCTTCTAATACCATTCATTCCTGAATCAGACCAATCTCCTCCCTGATCCCAAGGTCCAAGAAACATTAAATAACATCTTAATGTATCTGCTCCAACATTTTTTACTATTGGATCAGGAGTTAAAGGATTTGATCTCTTTGAAATCTTCTTATGTTCTTTGATCAACATACCTTGATTAGTTAATTTGGAATAAGGTTCATCAAAATTAAGGAAACCTAAATCTCTGAGTGCTTTGTTAAAAAATCTTGCATATAAAAGATGCATAACCGCATGTTCAGCACCGCCCATATAATGCGTTACAGGTAACCAAGATGAAATCTTTTCATTATCAAAAGGTTTTTCATCGGGATTGGGACTTGCGAATCTTAAATGATACCAAGCAGAGCATACAAAAGTGTCTAATGTATCAGTTTCTCTCTTAGCAGGCTTATTACATTTTGGACAACTAGTATTTAAAAACTCTGGCAATTTAGTTAATGGGGATTTCCCATCAGATTCAAATTTTACTTTTTCAGGTAGTAAAACTGGTAAATCTGTATCCGGAACAGGAACTGTGCCACAATCATCACANTAAACTATTGGTATAGGTGTTCCCCAATATCTTTGACGTGATACTAGCCAATCTCTTAAATGATATGTAACAGTTTTATATCCCCAATTATTTTTTTCTACTTTATCAGCTATTGAATTTTTTGCATCTGCATTAGATAAACCATTAAATTCAGCTGAATTTACTTGAAAACCTTCTAAAGTCCATGCCTCTGAAAGTTCTTTACCATCCCAATTCCCAGGCGATACAACAACCCTTATCTCTAATCCATATTTTTTTGCAAATTTGAAATCTCTTTGATCATGCGCAGGGACTCCCATTACTACACCTGTTCCATAAGTAGCGAGAACATAATCTCCAATAAAAACAGGTATTCTTTCACCATTTAAAGGATTAATACAATATGCACCCGTTTTAACTCCTGTTTTTTCTCTATCTGTTGATGTCCTGTCTATTTCTGTTTGTTTACTGGCATTTTTTATATATTCATTAACTTCTTTTTCATAACCTGGCTGTACAATATTTTTTACTAAAGGATGTTCCGGAGCTAAAACTATGAAAGTAACACCAAAAACTGTATCAATTCTTGTAGTAAAAGTTTCAATTTTTTCATTTTTCAAAAATTCACTAACATCAAAAGATAATGTTACTCCGCTAGATTTACCTATCCAATTCTTTTGCATNATTTTTATTTTTTCAGGCCAATCGATTGAATCCATATCTAATAATTCATCTGCATATTTTGTAATGGCAAAAAACCATTGAGGTAATGCTCGTTTTGATACAATTGATTCACATCTTTCACATGCCCCGTCTTTCACCTGTTCATTTGCTAAAGTAGTTTGACATTTTGGACACCAATTAGCCTGAGCATGTTCTCTGTATGCTAATCCTTGTTTATAAAATTGAAGAAAAAAATATTGATTCCATTTATAATATTCTGAATCAGAAGTAATCAACTCTCTATTCCAATCATAAGAAGTTCCCATTTCTTTAAACTGCCTACGAAAATTATCAATATTGTTATAAGTCCATTTTCTCGCATCTGCGCCTCTTTCTATAGCTGCATTTTCTGCAGGAAGCCCAAAAGAGTCGAATCCTTGAGGATGCATAACATTGTATCCTTCCATNCGCTTAAATCTAACATGAGCATCAGCTGGAGCAAATGCATACCAATGACCCATATGTAAATCACCTGACGGATACGGAAACATTGTTAAAGCATAATAATTTTCTTTACCTTTCACAGTATCTTTGGCATTATAAATACCATCTCTATCCCATTTCATCTGCCATTTTTTTTCTATATCTGAATGATTATAAATATTTTTCAATTTATTTTATTCCTATGTGTTAACTGATTATATTTAATTCCACATTTTTAATAACTTCTTCAGTAGAATTATTACCACCCATATCTTTTGTAATAATGTTATCATTTATAGTTTTTTGTACAGCTTGTCTAATTATATCTTCAATCTTGGAATAACCTAAATAAGAAGCCATCATTGCAGCTGATAAAATTGCAGCTAATGGATTTGCTATACCTTTACCTGAAATATCAGGCGCACTCCCATGAACGGGCTCAAACATGGAAGGCAAGTTTTTAGAGGGATTAATATTAGAGCTTGGAGCAGTTCCCATACCTCCAGTAATACCTGCACCCAAATCACTTAGAATATCTCCAAAAAGATTACTGGCAACTATAACATCAAAATCTTCTGGTCTTCTAACTAAATCCATGCACGCAGCATCAACTAACAAGGATTCAGTTGCAATATTTGGATATCTTTCAGACACTTCATTAAAACAATTGTCCCACATAACCATCCCGAATGCTTGTGCATTAGATTTAGTTATAGAAGTAACTTTTAATTTATTATTTCTACTGATTGCATGTTCAAAAGCATATTCAATGATTCTNGTACATCCCATACGAGTGAATACTGCTGTTTGTATAGAAGTTTCAAATTCATTACTAGAATGTAAAAAACCTCCAATATTTGCATATTCACCCTCAGAATTTTCTCTAATAATAACAAAGTCAAGATTGGAGGCATTTTTTAATACACTATCTGTATTTTTCCANAAGTAACATGGTCTAACAGAAACATATTGATCAAATCTTCTTCTAATTGGAAGTAATAACCCATTTAAAGTAATATGATCAGGTACTTTTGGATCCCCAACAGCACCTAATAAAATAGAATCGAACTTTGATAACACATCTAAAGCATTCTCGGGCATCATTTCATCATTTTTTAAATAATAATCTGTTCCCCAATCAAAATAATGGAAATCAAACAAAGTAACATCAGATAAAAAATTTTCCGATTTTTTTAATACTTTAATAGCTCCTTCTATAACTTCTATCCCAATACCGTCTCCTGGAATAATAGCTACTTTTTTCATGCACCACCTTCTGATATGTTAAATAATTCTATACATAAATGAATCAATTCATCTGTGAGATATATATCTGATAATTGATTATAACTTTCATTAATATGATTTAATATCTCTTTTTTATTAAACCATCTCCATGAATCATCTTTTAATTCACCGCCTACAATTTTGCACAAATATATCATATCAATGTGTTCATGAAATCCTTCTTTTATATCATTAATAGGTTCGATAAATATNGTATGGGGAGGAATAATTGAAATAACATTTTTAAATTTCTTTATATGAGTATTTGAAGTATTAATTATTTGTACTTTNTAACCTGTTTCCTCCAAAATTTCACGTTTTACTGTTTCTATAGGATCTTCATTTAGTTCAACATGGCCTCCTGGTGGCAACCANAAGTGTATTTTGGGATGTAAATGTAGAAGAACAGAATCGTTTTTAATTATTAATCCTGTTGCAGTAAAATGTCTATTCATAAAACTCATAAAAAAGTGGCGACCCCGACCAGATTCGAACTGGCGATCTCCGCCTTGACAGGGCGGCGTGTTAACCGCTACACCACGGGGCCGAATAAAATTGGGCGGTACTGGATTCGAACCAATGACCTCTGCGATGTCAACGCAGCGCTCTAACCACTGAGCTAACCGCCCAATGCAATTTAATTAAAAAAATTTTAACAAATTCAATAATANTATGCAAATTTGTTTTNATATAAAATCACAACTTTAATCAAAGGATCATTAACGTTACTATTTTTTAATTAGAATNTTAATCTGTCAAAATATCAGAATCTAAACCATTTGTTGAATTCTCAATATCAAAAACAGAATTATCTAATAAATTTAATTCATTATCTAATTTATCTAATCCTAGTTTTGCTCTACCTTCTTCAGTTTCATCAAATCTTGCAGGTATTAACCTTCCAATGATTACATTTTCCTTTAANCCTCTTAATTCATCTACTTGTCCATTTGTTGCCGCTTCAGTTAACACTCTTGTTGTTTCTTGAAAAGAAGCCGCTGCTAAGAAACTATCCATATTTAATGAAGCTCTTGTAATACCTAACAAAACTGGACTTGCTGTAGATGGCTCTCCACCTTCTGCCAAAATTTCTTCATTTTTATTAATAAAATCATTAATTACTACAAGTTCACCGGGTATATAGTCNGTATCACCTTGTGAAGCGATTCGTACTTTTCTAAGCATTTGAGAAACTATAACCTCTATATGTTTATCATTTATAGAGACACCCTGAGATAAATAAACATTTTGTACTTCTTCAATAAGGTATTCCTGTACAGTATTTATACCTTGTATAACCAAAATCTGCTGCGGGCTTTTCGGACCAGAAGTTANAGGATCTCCAGCTTTAACGGGATCTCCTTCTGAAACAATCAGATTTGCTGCAGCGGGAATTAAATATTCTCGTGTTTCTTCATTTACCCAAGTAATTATAATTTTTTGTTTAGTTACCTTTAATTTTCCAGACACGCNAGCATAAGATGATTCTGATTGTACTATTTTGCTTGGATTTGATTTTGTATCTTTAGGAGTTATAGATTGATTTTTTGGAGAAATAAGTTCTGTCCCAACTATAACACTATCGCCATCCTTAACTTTAATTTCCCAACCCTTAGGCACAGCTATTTCTTGCTGCANGGTTTCTCTATCACTAATCTGGACTACCAATCCTTCAGAAGTTTCTAACAAATCAACCATTCCATCAATATCACTTAAAATTGCCTGCCCTTTGGGAGTTCTCGCTTCAAACAATTCTTCTACTCGTGGCAAACCACTTGTTATATCAGCTACTGAAGCTATACCNCCTGTATGAAANGTTCTCATAGTAAGCTGNGTACCGGGTTCTCCTATACTTTGAGCAGCTATTATCCCAACTGCCTCACCTATCATCACAGGATTCCAATTTGCTAAAGAACCACCATAACATTTTTTGCATAATCCTCTCTCAGTCTGACAAGTCAAAGGAGAATATACAGAGGCTGAATCTATTTTATCCTCTTGATCAACAATATTATTAATAACTTCATCATCAATATATGTATCTTTTTCAACAAATATTTCCCCTGTTTCACTGTTAACTAATGGCTGAGCTANATATCGACCTTTAATTTTTGAAATTATTGATCTTTTAAATTGATCTTCAGGTTGGTTTTTATAAACAACTCTAAAATCATCAGTTTCACAATCCTCATTAATAATTGTCATCTCCTGAGCTACGTCTATTAACCTTCTAGTTAAATACCCACTATCAGCAGTTCTTAACGCAGTATCTGCCAAACCTTTTCTAGCTCCATGAGTTGAAATAAAATATTCTAATACTGTTAAACCTTCTCTAAAGTTAGATTTGATAGGCCTATCGATAATCTTACCCTTTGGATCAGACATTAATCCTCTCATACCAGCCATCTGTTTTATTTGTGCAATATTACCTTTTGCACCAGATGTAGCCATAAAATACAAACCTCCATAATTGGATAAGGAATTTTCAATTGTATCTGTNACTTCTTCGTTTGCATCTGTCCAAATTTTAACTGCAGATTGATATTTTTCATCATCTGTAATAAAACCTTGATCAAATTTATCTTCTAATACTTTAATTTGATTTTCAGCTTTTTGAACAGTTTCATANTTAGATTCCGGGACCTTAATATCATTNATAGCCATAGTGATTCCTGATTTTGTTGCATATTCAAAACCAACTGATTTTAACCTGTCTAATAAATANGCAGTTTCTTCATTTCCTAATTNTTTAAATGACCTTAAAGTAATATCTTTNAGGTGNGATTTATCTATAGTAAAATTATAGAATTCAAAAGAGTCGGGTAAATTAGAATTAAAAATTATCCTACCAACTGTTGTAGTAATAATTTCATTATTTTCAGATTTATCATTCCTAACTTTAACTAAAGATCTNAAATTAATTAAACCAAGGGTATGTGCTAATAACACCTCATCAAAGTTTGAGTATAATTTTAAGCTAGTTTCTTCATTTTCATTTTCTTGATTTGTTAAATTTTCTTGACCTGTTAAATAAAAACAACCTAAGACAATATCTAACGTAGGTGCTACGATAGGTTCCCCAGAACTAGGTGTCAACATATTATTTGAACTTAACATAAGTTTTCTACTTTCAATAATAGCAGTTTTTGATAATGGCAAATGTACTGCCATTTGATCTCCGTCAAAATCAGCATTAAAAGCTGCACACACTAAAGGATGGACTCTAACAGCACTTCCGTTAATTAAAACTGGTTCAAAAGCTTGTATCCCTAATCTATGCAATGTTGGGGCTCTATTTAAAAGTACTGGTCTATCTTTTGCAACATCTTCTAAAATATCCCAAACTTCTGAGCTTCCTCTATCAACTAATCTTTTAGCTGTTCTAATATTATGAGCATATCCTTGTATCACCAATTGATGCATCACAAATGGTTTGAATAATTCTATAGCCATTTTTCTTGGCAATCCACATTGATTTAATTTTAATTCAGGCCCAACTATAATCACAGATCGAGCACTATAATCCACTCTTTTTCCAAGCAAATTTTGTCTAAATCTTCCCTGTTTACCACGTAATAAATCAGACAATGATTTTAAGGTATGATTATGACTTCCCAATACTGGACGCCCTCTTCTTCCATTATCTATTAAAGCATCCACAGATTCCTGTAACATTCTTTTTTCATTTCTAACAATGATTTCAGGAGCATGTAATTCCAATAATCTCTTTAATCTATTATTTCTATTAATTACCCTTCTATATAAATCATTTAAGTCACTTGCAGCAAATCGACCTCCATCCAATTGTACCATCGGCCTTAATTCAGGAGGTAATACTGGAATGATTTCTAATATCATTGATGCCAATTCATTTCCACTTTTTCTAAAAGCTTCAACAACTCTTAATCGTTTAACTGCTTTTTTTAGCCTTTGACCTGAAGTTTCCCTTATTTCCTTTTGCAATTCATCTCTTAATGNATCCAAATTTATATTTTCCAAAACTTTAGCAACAGCTTCAGCACCCATTTCTGCAGTAAAAATATCCATTTGANATTTAATTGCTATTGTTCTAAGTGATTTNTATTTTTGATCNGTTAATAATTCGCCTAATTTNAAATTTTTAAGATCAGTAATTAATAANTTAAATTCAGAAATTTTATTTTTTTTNTCTTCTTCAGACAAGATAATTAAATTNTCTTGATTTTCTTCTTGTTTAGTATCATCATCTTTTGAAGAATCTAAATCANCATTATTTTGCTCTTCTACTTCTTCNTTAGCATTACCTGATTCTANTTNAGTAACTTCATTATTTAAAAGTTCTATAAGTTTATCTCTAGATTCAATATTTACTTTTGTTACCAAATACTGCGCAAAATATAAAATTCTCTCAAGATTTCTTGGTGATAAATCTAATACCATTCCAAGTCTACTCGGTGATCCTTTGGCAAACCAAATATGTGCTACAGGCGCAGCTAAAGTTATTGTTCCCATTCTTTCACGTCTAACCTTAGAACGAGCTACTTCTACTCCGCAACGATCACAAATCACACCCCTATATCTTATTTTTTTATACTTTCCACAGTAACATTCCCAATCTTTAGTAGGACCAAAGATTTTTTCACAAAACAAACCATCTTTTTCTGGCCTTAAAGTCCTGTAATTTATTGTTTCGGGCTTAGTAACTTCTCCATAAGACCATAATTTAATCTTTTCAGTTGAAGCTAATCCAATTCTTAAAGAATCAAAACTAGTAGATGTTTGTACCATAATTTATATACCTCAATATTTATTAATTTTTATTCCTTATTATTAATATCGGAATCTAAACTTTCTTCATCTTTAAGTTCAGGGATATCATCTAAAGCTATATCTGGTTGATCTGAAGTGTCATCCGAACTTTCACTAACATCTTTTTCTATATCAGTATTTTCTAGATTATTACTAGATATATCATCTAAGCTAATATTTTCAGATAATAATGTCTCATCAACATTATCTACATTAATGTCAGAATTTTCACCTGCTGATAAAAGACTACTTTCTTCATTGACACCTGTTATCAAATCAACATCATCAACAATATCCGATAGATCTAAATCAGAATCACTGTCAAAATCATGCATCAAATCAACTGATAAGCCCAAACTTTGAAGTTCTTTTAATAAAACATGAAAAGATTCAGGAATACCGGGTTGGGATATAGGTTCACCTTTAACGATAGATTCATAAGTTTTTACTCTACCTATAACATCATCAGATTTAACTGTTAGAATTTCTTGAAGGTTATGAGCAGAACTATATGCCTCTAAAGCCCAAACTTCCATTTCACCAAATCTTTGTCCACCAAATTGTGCTTTACCTCCCAAAGGTTGTTGCGTAATTAGTGAATAGGGTCCTGTTGATCTTGCATGAATCTTATCTTCTACCATATGAATTAATTTCAACATATACATAAATCCTACTGCAATTGGTTGATCAAATAATTCTCCTGTTCTTCCATCATATAATTTTTCTTTTCCAAAATTAGGTGAAGAAAATTTATTTAACTTATTAAGTTCATCTACTTTTTCTTTCAATTCATCAATAGTACATTCACTGACATTTTCGTTAGTTTCTTCCTCAAACCATAATCTTAAACATTCTTCTTGTATATTAATTGAACGAGATGTTTTCTTGTCTGTGTCAGTGAAAAATCCCATCAAGTTTTCTTTATTCTTTAATTTAAGCCATTCATAAAGTATGTCATAATTTGTCTGTTCATAACTTAAATGATCATCTATAGAATCATCTAAAGCACCTGATTTTCTAANAACCCAAGCTTTTAATAANGCTTCTTCTATCTCNTTATCTGTAAAACTTTCAAAAACTGAACTNTTAGCTGATNTCATACCTAAAGCTTTAGCAGCCCANCCTAAATGTAATTCAAGAACCTGNCCTAAATTCATTCTTGAGGGAACTCCTATGGGATTAAGAANAATATCAACCGGAGTCCCNTCTTCTAAATATGGCATATCTTCTTGTGGCAATATTTTTGCAACAACACCTTTATTTCCGTGCCTACCAGCCATCTTATCTCCTTCTGAAATCTTTCTAGTTTGCGCAATCCATACTCTNACTTGCCTGTTGACACCAGGTGGNAAATCTTTAACTTCTTTAGAATCAAGAATTTTTACATCAATAACTTTACCCCTTTGACCATGTGGAACTCTTAGNGATGTATCTTTTACATCTCTAGCTTTCTCACCAAATATTGCTCTCAATAATTTTTCTTCGGCACTTAACTCTGTTTCTCCTTTAGGCGTTATTTTGCCAGCCAAAATATCTCCCGGCCCTACTTCAGCACCAATTCTCACTATACCCTCCTCATCCAAATTCTTTAATGCTTCCTCACCAATATTAGGTATATCTGCAGTAATTTCTTCAGGNCCCAATTTAGTATCTCTCGCTTCAACTTCTAATTTTTCAATATGTATTGAAGTATAAGTATCACACTTAACTAATCTATCACTCAATATAATTGCATCTTCAAAGTTATATCCATCCCAACTCATAAATGCACACAAAATATTCTGACCTAATGCCAAATTTCCTAATTCAGTAGAAGAGCTATCACACANGACCTGTTCTTTGCTTACAANATCACCTTTTGAAACAATTGGCCTTTGACTTATAGTTGTACCCTGATTACTTCTTACATATTTTTGCAAAGGATATTTTTCAATTTTATTATCTTTATCCATAATTTGTATTTCAGTACCTGTTGAGCTTATTACNAAACCATCAGATTTAGAAATTTGAACCTGTCCGCTATCTCTTGCTACGATTTTTTCCATACCTGTGCCAACTATAGGAGCTTGTGGTGAAATTAATGGAACAGCTTGTCTTTGCATNTTTGACCCCATTAAAGCTCTATTCGCATCATCATGCTCTAAAAAAGGAATTAAAGAAGTTGAAACGCTTACTAGTTGCATTGGTGATATATCTATTAAATCAACTGTTCCCGGAGAAACAACAACAAATTCTTCTCCTTTTCTAATTTCAATACCTGAATTTATAAATTCACCATTATTATCNATGGGAGAGCTTGCTTGAGCTATATTATATTTTGTCTCTAAATCTGCAGATAAATATTTTATATCATTAGNTAAACTTGAAACATAAGATACAACAGAAAGCTCCTGTTNTGGACNTTTTAATATTTCTTCAATAACTTTCCTTGTAATTTTTTTATTTTTAGGAAGTATAANTTTTTTTCCNNCAGTAACATCTTCAGTAACCGTTCTACCCAATATAGATGGGTCTTTACTANTAATTGTTTTTTTAACANGCCTNTACGGAGTCTCAATAAAACCNTGTTCATTTGTTCGTGAAAAAGTNGCAAGTGATCCCAATAATCCAATATTTGGTCCTTCTGGTGTTTCGATTGGGCATATTCTACCATAATGAGAAGAATGCACATCTCGTACATCAAATCCTGCTCTTTCTCTAGATAATCCTCCAGGTCCTAAAGCAGATAATCTTCTTTTATGAGTTAACTCAGATAAAGGATTAGTTTGATCCATAAACTGTGACAACTGAGATCCTCCAAAAAATTCTTTAACTGCAGCAACAACAGGACGNATATTTATCAATGCCTGTGGTGCAGTTTCTTGTGGTTCAATAGCAGTAATCATCCTTTCTTTAGCTACTCTCTCCATTCTCAGCAAACCTACTCTCATTTGATTTTGAATAAGCTCTCCTACTGCCCGAACCCTTCTATTTCCCAAATGGTCTATATCATCTTTTTTCTCTAAACTATTATTTATTAAAATAAGTTTTTTAATAATATGAATAAAATCATCTCTATCCAAGGTTTTGAGATCAATATTTTTTCTCCCTAATCTATTATTTAACTTATATCTACCTACATTACCAAGATCATATCTTCTTTCATTAAAAAATGTAGTTTCTATAAGTTCCTCTGCATTTTTTTCATTTGGAGGTTCACCTGGTCTAATACGTTTATAAAATTCTATAAGAGATTCTTTTCTTGATTTAACATCATCATTATCATTATCAAGGGTTGTCTTTATAAAACCATCAATAGGTGAATCTACATCTGAAAATATATTAAGTATTTCACCATCTTCATAACCTAAAGCCCTGAGAAAAATGCTAATAGGAATTCTTCGTTTTCTATCAATTTTTACAGATAAAATATTCTTNGTACTAGTTTCAAATTCTACCCAAGATCCTCTTGAAGGAATTAATTTTGCATTAGCTAAGGGTCTGCCTGAAATAGGTTCATTAGTTGAACTAAAGTAAACTCCTGGAGATCGTACTAATTGACTAACTACAACTCTTTCTGCACCATTTATAATAAAAGTGCCATTTGATGTCATTACAGGTAATTTCCCTACAAAGATTTCTTGTTCTTTTTCTTCTTTTGTTTCTTTGATTTTCAATAATGCCGTAAACCACAATGCAGCATCATACGTTATTTCCCTTTTTCTACACTCTTGCTCATTGTTCTCAGGTTCTTTAAATTTATGATTAATAAATTTCAATTCAAATCTGGCATCTTCTATAGGAGAAATATCTTCCAGTATGTCTTTTATTCCTTGATTTTTAAACCATTCAAAAGAATCTAATTGTACTTGAATTAAATTTGGTATTAAATCTTGTCCATCGAAATTTGATTTTCCATTTAATCTTATCTTCATAAAAAAACTCCTGAAAATTAAAATCCAAGTAAATTAAAATATTAAATATGGGATTTTATATAAAACAAAATATATAAAATAAATAAAACAGTATAAGGATTTAGAAAAAATATTCCTAAATCCTTTATATAATTGTATGATATTTGATGTCTAGAGAGCGATATATTCATCTGCCAACAAACTACACTACATAATAACAGTTACAGTGTCAATAATTATTTGCAGCTTTTATAAAGAATTTTATTCAATTTATCTAAAATATACCCTAAGTATTATGGTTAATAAATTATTCAAGTGTTAAAATCTGATTCTTGTATTTATTCTTATACATGAAATAACATAATGGCAACTTTAAATTACATAAAAATATATAGCCCTGCAACAATTGCAAATATGGGGCCTGGATTCGATTGTATAGGTGGAGCAATAGATTTATGGAATGAATTTGAATTTATATTTCATCCCNAAAACAATAAANCTATTGAACTCAAAATTGAAATAAAAGGAGAGGGAGAAAATAGCCTGNCAGTAAATAAATCAAATCTGGCTTACAAGGCATTTTCAATACCATTCAAACTGTTACAAATTAATATNCCAAAAATAAATATTAAAATAACAAATAATATCAATCTTGAAAGTGGCTTAGGTAGTAGTTCNTCTGCTATATCTGCAGGATTATTAGCCGCAAATTATTATATTAATAAAAATCATGGTCAATGTTTCAGTAAAATAAAACTTTTAACTATAGCAAAAGAATTAGAAGATCATTACGACAATTTAGCTGCATGTATGAATGGTGGAATTAAATTATGCATACAAAACAAACCAGAGGTCATAATTTCAAATATTGAATATGATCCAAATATAAAATTAATAATAATAATTCCTAATAATAAAACCAACACTATTGAATCTAGAATAAATTTACCAAAAACTATTTCAGTCCAAAAATTCATTCATAATATGAGTAGATTATCTTTATTAACAAATAGTTTGAAATCACCAAATACAGATACAATCAAAGTTGCATTTGATGATGTATTTCACCAAAAAATTAGATTAAAAAACTATCCAAAATTAATAAAATTATTAAACAAGATCCCTGAAATTGGAGGATTAGGTTCGTTTTTATGTGGCTCAGGTCCAACAATAGCTGGAATTACAACTAAGAATCCTATGAGCTGTTTCTATGAAGTAGCCGATTATTGTGATAAACAAAATATCGAAGCTAAACTTTTAATAACTTCTTTTACAAATAAGGGAGCATATATAAAAAATTAGATTATGNAAATAATAGTAAGAAAATATGGTGGGNCATCTCTAGATTCAATAGCTAAAATTAAAAAAATAGCTGAAACAACAAAAAAATCTATAAATGAAGGCAAAAAAATTGTTTTAGTAGTATCAGCGATGGGAAAGTCTACAGATGAACTCTTGAAAAAAGCAAAAATGTTATCAAGTCATCCAGATACCCGAGAATTAGATTTATTGATGTCTTCTGGGGAAATAGTTTCAAGTGCTTTAATGTCTATAGCACTACAAGAACTTGGATTAAAAGCAATTTCCTTAACTGGATTCCAGGCAGGAATTGATACAAACTCAACTTTTGGAGAAGCTCAAATAGTTTCTATTGATAACAAAAGAATAAATAATGAAATAAATAATGGGCGAGTCGTAGTAATAGCCGGTTTCCAAGGATACAATGAAAATTTTGAAATAACAACTTTAGGAAGAGGNGGATCTGATACAACTGCTGTAGCATTAGCAGCTAGTTTGAAAGCTGATATTTGTGAAGTTTATACTGATGTAGAGGGTATATTCACAGCAGATCCTAAAATTGTTAAAAATGCAAAAAAAATTGATTATTTATCTTATGAAGATATGTTAGAACTAGCAAATTATGGTGCTAAAATGCATCCAAGATCAATTGAGTTGGGGTTACATTACAATATGCCAATTATTATAAAATCTTCTTTTGAAAATGGTCCTGGCACTATAATATCCAACATAGAAAAATTAAATGATTTACAAAAAAGAGGTATAATTTTGAACAAAATAACTGAAAACAGAAATAAAGTTACTGGAGTCACTTCCGAAGGAAATATATCAAAAATTACATTACATAATGTTCCTGACAAACCTGGTATAGCAGCAAAAGTATTTAAGCCGTTAAGCGAAGCAGGTATAAATGTAGATGTTATAGTCCAAAATATAAGTAAAAATCATAAAACAGATTTAACATTCACAGTAAAAAATGAAGATTTAAATCATGCTTTGATCATAGTACAAAATAAATCAATCAAAAATATAAATTATGAAAATATAACCTCGGGAAGTAATTACGCTAAAATCAGTATTATTGGAACAGGAATCCAAAATTCACCTGGTTATGCTGCTAAATTTTTTGAAGCTTTATTTGAATCTAAGGTAAATATAGAAATGATAACAACATCAGATATAAGAATTACCTGCTTAATTAATGAAAAAGATATACATAAAGCAGTGAATAAAGTACACGATGTATTTGAATTATTTCAATAATTTCAATTAAAACACCAAATATGTATTGCAAAATGATCATGTTAACAAATAGAATCCTATCGTTTTATAAATGTATGGAACTTAAACTTTATGGAAGTAATAGCTAAACCTGATGTTAACTCTCTCGTAAAATCAGCTATCAGAGANGCTACTAACAATAATTGGGAAAAAGCAAAAAAATTAAATTTAGCAATTTTAAATATTACAAAAAATAATATCGAAACCCTAAATAGACTTGGGATTTCTTATATGAAGTTNTTAGACAAAGAAAATGCTACTAAATGTTTTCANTATGTATTAAAAATTTCCCCTAATAATATGATCGCTCAAAAAAACATTANTAAATTGCAATTAAATCTATCAAAAAAGAAAAAANGCGTTGATAAAATTGATACATCGAATTTAGTAAATGAGACTGGGAAATCTATAAATCTGAAGTGTAATATAACAAATTCAAAAAAAATTTTAAACCAAGGCATAGATACCGGATCAAAATTAACTATTAAAAAAGAAAAAACTGCAATAGGAATATACAAAGGTAATAGCAAAATACTCATAATNGAGAACAATATTACAAAAAGAATTTCTAATCTAATCAATCTTGGAAATGAATATTCTTGCACAGTGTTAGGTGTGTCTGAANATTCAATAAATATCAACATTAAAGAAAAATTTAAATCAATAGANGCAATGCAAATAATATCATTCCCAGAATATTTAAATTCAGATATTCATCAAACATCAATAAATCAAAATATAAAAAATTTAAATCTCGTCAGTGCTGATGAGGTTGAATAATTCTATTGTTTAAATAAAACAGTTAATAATAGTCTTTTTAAATANGNATTGTTTACTATCTAGGAAACTAGTAATATCATAATTCAATTACTCTTNTTGAATAAAATCAAATGAATAAACAAACCTTTGANCAAAATGATTTATTTTTTACTAAAAATATCNTAGATCCTTTATATAACAATATTTGGTTGATAGGATCAAAAAAAACTAAAAACGCAATATTAATTGACGCTCCACCTGATATCAATAATATAAAAAAATTTCTAATAAAAAATCATCAATGGAACATCAATGCAATATTTATAACTCATAACCATTATGATCATGTTGACGGTCTTAAAGATATCATAAGTTTATTAGATAAAGAAATTGAAATATGGATTGGGAAAAAAGATTCAGTTAAATTGAAAGAGTTGGAAATNAATCCAAAATATATAAAATATTATGAAAATTCAAAACAATACAAANTAAATCAAACAAAAATAAAATTTATTAGTACCCCAGGACATACGCAGGGCTCAACCTGCATATTAATTGAAGATAATTTGTTTTCAGGTGATACTTTATTTCCTGGTGGCCCAGGGAGAACACAAGATTCAGAAAGTTTCAAAATACTTATTGATAGCATAGAAAATAAATTGTTAAATCTTNCAGGGCATACTATAGTACACCCAGGACATGGTGATGATACAAATATTAAAAAATCATTAAATGAATTTTTAATATTTAAATCAAAAAATTTAAATATTGATAACCTTAGCGGGAACATTACTTGGTGATAGAACAAAAATGAATACGAACAGATTAGATCACATTAATAATTATAAAAAATCAATCCTAACTTTATATTTAACTTCAGGATATCCAGATTTTAATTCTTCTATCGAAATAGCTCAAATATTAATTAATTCAAATATTGATATTTTAGAAATAGGTATTCCATTCAGTGATCCCATTGCTGATGGTCCTACGATTCAAAACACTTCATTTAAAGCGATTGAATCAAAAAATAAAAATAATACAAAACCTATTATTGATTCAACATTTGAAATAGTAAAAACTCTTAGAAAAACAGATATNAAAAAACCTATTCTCNTTATGAGTTACTTAAATCCAATATATCAATTTGGAATTACAAANTTCTCAGAAAATGCAATGAAAGCTGGAGTTGANGGGATTGTAATACCTGATCTACCATTCGAGCAATCAAAAAAAATAAATCGAATATTAAATAATAATAATGTATATCTCATAAATATGCTTACTCCTGCAACTTCAAAAGCAAAAATAAAAGAAGTTACTCAAAATTCCAAAGGATTTATATATTATGTTAGCTCTACCGGTGTCACNGGTTCGAGAGATAAATTATCGTCAAAAAATCTTGAAATTATTGATATAATTAAANAAACTTCATCAATACCAGTATTAGTAGGTTTTGGTGTTTCAACAAATGAACATATAAAAATTATAGACAAATATGCAGATGGAGCTATTATAGCGAGTGCTCTTATTAATAAATTATCTCCAATAATAGAAAATAAAAACAAAAATGATGACATCAAAACAATCATTAATAATTTTATAAATAATCTTAGAAAATAAATAAAACAAAATATATGCTAAGTAAATTATTATCTTTATTTAAAACTTTCAATACTGTCTCTGTTCGAGGCGCTACTACTGTAAATAAGGATACANAAGAAGAAATAGAAATAAAAACAAACAAATTATTACAAGATATATTTTCTTCAAATAATATTAAAAAAAATGATATCTTATTTATTATATTTTCTTCTACAGAAGATCTTAGATCCTATTACCCTGCTAGTGTAGCAAGAATAAATCTTGGATTAAATAATGAATCTTTATTCAGTACAATTGAACCTAAAGTAAAAAACAGTTTAAAACTATGCATTAGAGTATTGATAGTTTTTAAAAGTCAAATACCTCAAAAAGATTTAAAATTTATCTACCTTGAGAATGCAAAAAATTTACGCATTCAATAATTTCATCCAAACTTTAAACTAAAACTCTATAATTAGATATTTAAATTTTGTGATACAATATCTCCCTGTTCAAAATACGAAAGAGTATTAATGAATAATTATTCTATAATTTAATTNCATNACTAATCATAAAATGACTAATTCTTATAATAAAAATATACACAATGTTAACCTAGAGTACATAAANCCCCTGTATTCACCAGAAAAATTTATTGATATGGTTCCAGTAAAACCAGAACAAATTCATACAGTGTATAAATCACGAAANGAAATTCAAAATATTATTGATGGCAAATCTGAAAAATTACTGTTGATTGTAGGACCTTGTTCAATACATGATGTTCAAGCTTGCTTAGAATATGCAAATAACTTAAAAAACATTTCTGAAAAAGTAAAAGATAAAATTCTTATAGTAATGAGAGTTTATTTTGAAAAACCCAGAACTACGACTGGTTGGAAAGGATTCATTAACGACCCTAATCTTAATGATACTTTTGATGTTCATGATGGTTTAAGGAAAGCNAGAGGGTTTCTTAATCAAGTATTACACATAGGGCTTCCTGCAGGTACAGAATTTCTTGATCCATTTATTCCTCAGTATTATGCTGACCTTATTTCATGGGGAGCAATAGGAGCCAGAACAGTAGAAAGTCAAACACACAGGCAATTATCAAGCGGTCTAAGTATGCCTATCGGATTTAAAAATGGTACTGGTGGTACAGTGCAAATAGCTCTCGACGCTATTGTTACCGCTCAAAATCAACATGTATTTTTAGGTATAGATGAAAAAGGGCAGGCATCTGTAGTACAAACAAAAGGAAATGCTTATGGGCACTTAATTCTTAGAGGTGGTAAAAATGGTACTAACTATGATGAAAAATCTGTAAAAAGTGCTGTTGAATTATTAAATAAAAATAACTTAAATTCACAACTTATTATTGATTGTTCTCATGGAAATTCAAATAAAGATTTTAGAAACCANTCTAAAGTTTTTAAATCTGTTGTAAATCAAAAAATTAATGGACAAAAATCTATTTTTGGCATAATGTTAGAAAGCCATCTGAATGAAGGGAATCAAAGCCTTACATCTGACACAAAAAATCTTAAATATGGTGTTTCAATTACAGATGAATGTATTGGATGGGATGAAACTTCGGAATTAATTCAATGGGCATACAATAAATTATAATTAAAGATATAATTATGTTTGTTAAAAAAATTCCAAAATTTCAAATATGCCAGTAATCCATAATATTACTCAATTATCAGAATTATCCAGAATAATTAAAAGTAAATCAGGGTATAGTATGACTATAGGAGTATTTGACGGAGTACACTTAGGTCATAAATTTCTAATTAATGAAACTATTAAAGTTGCACAAAACAAAAATTACAATTCTTGTGTAATCTCATTCTCTAATTCTCCTTATCATTTTTTAACTAAAAAAAATGATTCTAATAATTATTTATCTACCAAAGATGAAAAAACTGATATATTATCAAATTATAAAATCGACGATATTTTTTTAATTGAATTTAATAATGAAATAGCTAATACAACAGCCCATGATTTTTTGAATTATTTAAATACTTCTTCAAATCTAAAATTTCTTACAATAGGGCCAGATTTTTCACTTGGCAAAAATAAGGAAGGTAATATAAATTATTTAAATGAAATGCAGAATATTTTTGATTATAATTTGCATATTACTAAACCCTATCTTTCTCAAAAACAAATAGTTAGTAGCACTTTAATAAAAAAACTTATAAATCAAAAAAATATAATTGGAGCAAATAAATGTTTAGGATATTTTTATAATTTAACCGGCAAAGTTATAAAAGGAGAAAACAGAGGAAAAGCATTAAATATGCCTACAGCAAATTTATTAATAAATCAAAAAAAATTCATTCCTCCAGAAGGTATTTATGCCTGTAAAGTAAAATATAAAAACAAGAAATATATAGGCGCATTAAGTATTGGAAAAAATCCTACATTTGGAAATAATAATCCTTTAAGTATTGAAGTACATATCGTAGATTTCTCTAAATCCTTATACAATGAAACTCTAACAATTGAAATTCACGAACATATTAGAGATCAAATAACTTATTCAGATATTATAAAATTAAAAGAACAAATGCAAAAAGATTTAAATAATATAAAAAAATATTTTAAAAATGAATGATATTGAAAAAATCCTAAACAGAGGTGTAGAAGAAATAATTCCAAGAGATGAATTTATTTCTAANCTCAAAAATAATAATAATCTTCGATTGAAAATGGGATTTGATCCCAGTGCACCAGATATTCACCTTGGGCATGCAGTAGGACTAAGAAAATTAAGACAACTTCAAGATTTAGGTCATACTGTTGTATTAATTGTCGCCGATTGGACTGCACAAATTGGAGATCCTAGCGGAAGATCAGAAACAAGACCGATGTTAACATATGAAGAAGTTAAATATAACGCTGAAACATATTTAAAACAATTCTTCAAAATAGTTAATAAATCAAAAACTGAAATAAGATGGCAATCTGAGTGGTATGGTAAATTCAAATTAGAAAACATTATTTCATTAGCAAGTAAATTCACCATCGCCCAATTCTTAGCCAGAGAAGATTTTGCAAAAAGATTTAATGCAAATCAACCTATTACTATCACTGAATTACTTTACCCACTTTTACAAGCATATGATTCTGTAGTTATCAATTCAAATGTAGAATTTGGAGGTACAGATCAAAAATTTAATTTACTAGTTGGAAGAGATCTGCAGCAAAAAGAAGGACAATCACCCCAACAATGTTTTCTTGTTCCATTAATCCCGGGTACTGACGGCAAAAAGAAAATGAGTAAAAGCTTAAACAATTATATAGGCATAACAGAACATCCAAATGAAATATACGGAAAAATCATGTCTATTCCAGATCATCTAATTGAATTATATATGAAATGNTTAACTGATATAGAAGAAAAGATAATTCAAGAATTAAAAAACGGATTAAATGCTAATAATATTAATCCTATGGACTACAAAAAATTACTTGCATATGAAATTGTAAAACAATTTCATACTAAAAATGACGCTGATTTATCTGAAAAAAATTTTAAAGAATCTGTACAAGAAAAAAATGTAAAATTTGAAAAAATAGAATTTCAAATCAATGAATTAAACTCAAAAGAAAAACTAAGTAAAATGCTATTTAATAAAAATATAATAACAAGTACATCAGAATTNAAAAGATTGATAAAGCAAAATGGTGTAAAATTAAACGGAAAAATTCTTTCTGAAGACATAAGTATATCCAAGATTAAAAATGGATATCAAATTAGNCTTGGAAAAAGAAAAAACATCGAAATCAATTTTTAACTTNCAATGCAAAAATATTTATCAGATTCAAACGAAATAAATCTAAGATTACCTGGGCCTGTACCTGTCCCAAAAGAAATACTCGACGAACAATCAANGCCTTTAATAAATCATAGGGGTAATGATTACAAATTACTTTTANATGAATGTACCGAAAATTTAAAAAAAATATATGCCACAAATAATGATCTATATATCTTCACNTGTTCCGGGACAGGCGTCATGGAAGCATCNATATCAAATTTTTTATCTAAAAATGATGAAATAATTGTTGCTTCAGTAGGTTGGTTTGGTGACAGATTTTCAGAAATAGCGAATTCTTATAATATTAAAGTTAATAATATTAATTTTGAATTAGGTGAAATAATTAATATTAATATTCTTGAGGAATTTATTAAATCTAATCCAAATGCAAAAGCGCTATACGTAACTCATAATGAAACTTCTACTGGAGTTCAAAACGACCTGAAATCTATTTCAATTTTAGCTAAAAAATATTCGTTGTTATATGTTGTAGACGGTATTAGCAGTGTTGCTTCTGTACCTTGCAATACAGATAAATTAGAGATTGATGTTTTAATTTCAGCATCTCAAAAAGGATGGGTTGCACCTCCGGGTCTCGCATTTATGTCTATCAGCGAAAAAGCATGGCAATTTCACCAAAATTCTTCTTGCCCAAAATATTACTTTGATATATCTCAATATAAAAAATACCTAGAAAAAGGACAACCACCATTTACTCCTGCAATTGGAATAATGTATGCACTTAACAAATCATTAAAATTACTTCTAGATGAAACTATGGAAAAAGTTTATGAAAGGCATATAGATGCTGCTAATAAAATTAGAAGCAAATTACAAGAAATTGGTTTTGAATTATTTCCTAAAAGCGAATTTTATGCTTCCAATACTTTGACTGCAGTCAAAGTACCTGAAAATATAAACTGCTCTGAATTTTTAAATATACTAGAAAATGAACACCGGGTAATTATTTCCACAGGCCAAGGAAATCTAAGTGGAAAAATACTTAGAATCGGACATCTAGGAATTGTTTCAGATGAAGAAATAAACTGGCTAATTAATTCAATATTAGAAACTATGGAATCATTAAATAATGGATAATTTATTAAAAACCTCTTTACATCAAACACATGTTGACTCAAAAGCAAAGTTGGTGCCTTTTGCCGGATGGGAAATGCCAATACAATACGCTTCTATACTATCTGAATGCAAAGCAGTCAGAAATCAATCTGGAATATTTGATGTTTCGCATATGGGAAGATTTTACATATCAGGAAACGATGCATCTTTAGGGTTAGACAAAATATTGAGTGTAAATCCTTTTATGATTGAAGAAGGGCAAGGTAAATACAACGTAATATGTAATCAAAATGGCGGAATCATAGATGATGCTATAGTTTATAAAATTAATAATAAAAAATTCCTACTAATTCCGAATGCTTCAAATGCAGACAAAATATATGAATGGGTCTCTGAAAATACTAAAAATTTAGATTTTAATATTGATGTAGTAACAAAAAAAACAGCCATGATAGCATTACAAGGCCCAACATCGAGAGCAATTTTAAATAACATATTTCCTGATTTACCTAAAATTAGAAGATTTAGATTTATTGAAACAAAATACAATGACAAGAATGTTACTATTGCTCGAACAGGTTATACCGGGGAAAATGGGTTTGAAATAATTTTAGATAACGATATTTCTCAAAACTTTTGGAAAATATTAGTTAAAAATGGAGCAACTGAATGTGGCCTAGGAGCAAGAGATGTATTAAGGCTAGAGGCTGCTTTAGCACTGCATGGTAATGAAATCACAGAAATAATAAACCCTTTTGAAGCTCAGTTATCTAGATTTGTAGAATTAGATCGAGAAAATTATATGATAAACAACACATTAAATAATATTAAATCCCAAGAATTATCAAAAAAATTAATAGGTTTTGAAATACAAGGTAGAAACATTGCAAGATCTCACAATATAATTAAAGACAATAATAATAATACAATTGGAGAAGTAACAAGTGGGTCATACTCCCCAACATTAAGTAAAAGTATCGGATTAGGATATGTATCTGACAAATCTTTAGATATTAATTCTGAAATAACGATTGAAATCCGTTCAAAGAATATACCCGCTAAAATTACAAAAATACCATTCTATAAAAGGAGCAAGTAAATGTATCCTGAAAATTTAAAATATTCTGAAGAACACGAGTGGTTACTTGAAAATAATGGGGTTGCCACTATTGGAATAACATCTTTTGCCGTAGAAAGCCTTGGTGATATTGTTTTTATTGAATTACCTCAGACTGGCACTGAAATTACTCAGTTTTCTACATTTGGTGAAGTTGAATCAGTCAAAGCTGCTTCAGAAATATACAGCCCCATAAGCGGGAAAATTATTGAAATTAATGAAAAACTAGAAACAGAACCAGAATTATTAAATAATTCCCCTTTTGAAGAAGGATGGCTCATAAAAGTAGAAATTGCAGATAATTCTGAATTTGAAAAACTTATGAGTGCTAAAGAATATGAGACATTTGTAAATGCCGGGAGTTAAAAAATCATGGATAATCAATATCAATCTACTTACACTCCAAATACACCAAAAATAAAAAAAGAAATGTTATCTGATATAGGTGTTGATTCGTACAAAGACCTTTTTTCTGACATTCCTGAAAAGTACAGATTTCCAGATTTAAATTTACCTTCACCCACTTCAGAATTAGACCTGAAAAATGAATTATCTAAAATAGCAAATAAAAATTCAATACCTGGTGAATACAGCTCCTTTTTAGGGGCAGGAGCGTATAGACATTTCATTCCGAGTGTAGTTAAACAAATCACATCAAGAAGCGAATTTATGACTTCATATACTCCATACCAACCAGAAGTTTCTCAGGGTACTTTACAAGCACATTTTGAATTTCAGAGTATGGTATGTGAATTAACTGATATGGAAGTTGCAAATGCAGGTATGTATGATGGGGCAACTAGCGCTGCAGAAGCAGTTTTAATGGCTTGTAGAATTAATAAAAAATTTAAAGTAGAAATTGTTGGAGCTGTATCTCCTCTTTATACAGATGTTATTAAAACACTTACCCAGGCGACAGGAATTGAAATATCTTATAACAATATAGAAACTATTCTAAATAATAATGATGATGCACCTGCATGTTACGTTATACAACAACCTAACTTTTTAGGAGAAATTTCTGATCCTGCCCAATTAAAGATTTTGTCAAACAAAAATAATGCTCTATTAATAGTAATATCAGAACCAATGTTTTTAAGTATGTATCAGACTCCTTCTTATTACAATGCTGACATTGTAGTAGCTGAAGGGCAACCATTTGGGGTATCACTTACATATGGAGGGCCATATGCAGGACTATTTGCTTGCAAAAAAGATTATATAAGGCAATTACCTGGAAGGATTGTTGGTGAAACCATAGATTCTAACAATAAAAAAGGATATGTATTAACCTTACAAACAAGAGAGCAACATATTAAAAGAGAACGGGCGACTTCAAATATTTGTACTTCTGTTGGATTAATTGCATTAATGTCTACTGTATATATGGCATTACAAGGAAAAAAGGGTTTAAAACATCTTTCCGAACTTTGTTATCATAAATCTCATTATGCAGCAGAAAAAATTAACAATTTACCCGGTTTTGAAGTACAAACAAATAATTTTTTCAAAGAATTCACCATATCATCCCCTATCCCTGTTAAAGAATTAAATGAACACCTACATAAAAACAAAATAATTGGTGGATATGATGTCTCTAATTTCATTAAAAATGGCATGTTATTAGCTATTACTGAAATGAACTCAAAAGAAGAAATTGACAATTTAATTACAATACTCTCTCAGGTATAAACTTTATGAATAATACAAANACACGAAAATTNTTAATGGACAGAAGTGCAGATGGAAAAGTAGGTGCTACGATGCCTTCAATCGACGTTCCACTTCAACCATTNCCAGATAAAAAATTTCTAAGAGAAAATTTAGAAATGCCTCAAGTATCAGAAAATGAAATTGTGAGATATTTTTCATCAATTAGTCAAATGAATTTTTCAATTGATCATAATTTTTACCCTTTAGGAAGTTGCACAATGAAATACAATCCTAAACTAAATGATGACATTGCCGGGTTTCCTGGTTTTAATGATATACACCCACTCCAAAACATTGATACTATCCAAGGAGCATTAGAAATAATGTTTGATCTACAAAACATATTAGCAGAAATAACAGGCATGTCAGCTACTTCTCTTGCGCCTATGGCTGGAGCTGAAGCAGAACTTGCAGGAATGCTAATGATAAGAGCTTATCATATAAATAGAGAAGACTTTAAACGAAAAAAAGTCATCATTCCAGATAGTGCTCATGGAACAAACCCTGCATCTGCCGTTATGGCTGGCTTTGAAGTTATCAGCATCCCTACAGACAATAATGGTAATACTGATTTGGAAGCTCTAAAAAATGTTGTTGATGATTCTATTGCAGGATTAATGTTAACTCAGCCAAGCACATTAGGATTATTTGACACAAATATTATTGAAGTGGTAAATATAATCAATTCAAATGGTGGTTTAATTTATGGTGATGGAGCAAATCTTAATGCAATACTAGGCAAAGTTAAACCCGGAGAAATTGGTTTTGATGTTGTCCATTCCAATCTTCATAAAACATTCACCCAACCTCATGGAGGTGGGGGGCCAGGGGCAGGGGCTGTAATGGTAAGTGATAAATTAATCGATTTCCTTCCTGACCCAATTGTTACAAAAAATAAAACTAATAAATTTGACCTGTCTAAACCTCAAAAATCTATAGGAAAAATGGGGGCATTTCATGGTAATTTTGGAGCTCTAGTACGAGCTTATGCTTATATTCGGACATTAGGTAAAGAAGGTATAAATAATATTAGTGAAGATGCTGTTATTAATGCTAACTACTTAAGAATCAAATTAAAAGACACATTAGATTTACCTTACGACAGGATATGTAGTCACGAAGTAGTTTTTTCTGCTAAAACTATAAAAGAAAAATATGGAGTAAATGCACTTGATATCGCAAAAAGATTAATTGATTATGACATACATCCGCCTACTATGTATTTTCCTTTAACAGTAGAAGAAGCTTTACTTGTTGAACCCACTGAAACTGAATCTAAAGAAACGCTTGATGAATTCATAGAAGTTGTGAAAACCATATGTGAAGAAGCAAGGACTAACCCGGATTTATTACATAATGCACCACATAATACACCTAACACAAGATTAAATGAGGCTCTTGCTGCTAGAAATCCAAAATTAAATTGGAGGAATACAATAGAAGAATCAAATTGATTAATCAATTAATTTATCTAAGACTAAATTATGATTAAAATTACTTAATCCTTTTGATACTCCTAAAACAAGATAATCCCCAAAAATCTCATCATCAATTAAATCTTCCAATGATCTTATATATTTTAATGCTTCAGCCATATTTACAGCATTTTTCAAATAAGATTTTGTAAAATTCACAATATCCAAATCCTGTAAAAATTTTGATTGTTTATCTGAAAACATAAAATCAAAACCAAATTCTGTAAACCAATCTATTAACAAATTAAAATTCACAAAGGAACTTATATCTACTAAATCTTCAGAATATATATTATTAATTATATTTTGTTTTTTTATTATTCTTGCATCAGTCATCAAATTTTTATTCTTTTTCAAATCATTAAAAAAATATCCATAATCTATAGTCAAAATCACTCCATATTTCATACCTGCAGCAATATCTTTTATCATTTTTTTTTGTGATGGTGAATAAGTAAAAACTTTTCCGGGTATTGAATATATATCTTTAGGATATTTACTGAAAGGATTATATTTAATTTCTAATTCTTGTTCTTCAAAATCATTGCAATAATTTACAAAGATTTCATAGAATTTATCTTTTTTATTTATCAATCTTTTAAATGGCAAAGCATCAAATAATTCATTTGAAATAACAACACCAGTAATATTTTTTAAATTAAAACTATCACTATTCATTAATTGAATATTTTTATGTCTTTGCAAATTGTTTTTAAAATTACGATCAATAACCATAATATTTAACAAATCAGCAAATTTGGGTGATAGTTTTTTAATTCCATCAAATATATTATTTATAAAATTTAAATTACCTCCTCCTATTTCTATCAATGAGAAAGTACTAGGAGAATTCATAGAAATCCAAACTGCATATATATATTTTGCAATCAGAAAGCCAAAAGCAGAATGAACTATGGGTGATGTTGAATAATCAATTCCCCATAATTCTTGATTTTTTACAGAATAATATCCCTCGTTTTTATCATATAATTTATATTCCATAAATTGATCGTATGAAATTAATTTAGTATGAAATTTGTGATGTAATTTCTTTTGCATAAAATGAATTATTAATAAAAAAATGATTTAATAATTCATTTTCTATNTTCAATTTTTATATANGGNTTNTCAAGTTCNCCAACATATGCCAATAATGGNCTTATCAAAATATTATTGGAAAANTGNTCNGCTATTTGTGCNGTCCATCCNGGAATTCTAGCTAAAGCAAATATTGATACNAAAATATCATCAGGGATATCTANCANATTATAAATAGCACCAGTCCAGAAATCAACATTTTCACAAATACCTTTTTTCTCATATGGTTCCATGCAATCTGCCAAAGATTGAAGAATAGCAAACCATTTAGGATTACCTTTTCTTTCACTTAAATTTTTTGCATCTATTTTTAAAATCAAAGCTCGGGGATCAGCTGTTTTATAAACTCTGTGACCAAATCCCATTATCCTACCACCAGAAGCTAATAAATTCTTAACATAATTTACAGTATTCTTCTCATCTCCAATTTCTTGAGCTTGTTTCATCACACCTTCAGCTGCACCTCCATGAGCCGGTCCTTTCAAGCAAGCTATCCCAGCTGTAATTGCAGAGTACACATCAGATTGAGTTGAAGCTACTACTCTTGCTGTAAAAGAAGAAGCATTTAATCCGTGTTCTGCATGTAAAATCAAATCTTTATCAATTAATTTTGCATCTAATTCATCTGGCACATTTCCAAAAAGCATATATAAAAAATTTGACGCATGTGACAAAGATTTATCAGGAACAATAGGATCCTTACCATCCCTTAATCTTATATGTGCAGTAACAATAGTTGGAGCTTTCGCGGTAATTGACAATCCTTTTTTTACATTAGATTCCATAGAATCATCATCCAAAGAATCGTCAAACGCAGCTAAAGTAGAAATAGCTGTTCTTAAAACATCCATTGGATGAAGGTGCTTAATTGAGTCTATCAAATTAATAATTTCGTTTGGAATATTTCTATTATTTGCCATCCATATCGTTATATCATTAAGTTGTGATTTGTTTGGCAATTTCCCATGAATCAGCAGGTAGCTAACTTCTTCAAAAGTAGAATTGTTTGCTAATTCATTAATATTAAAACCACGGTAATATAATTTACCATTTTTACCGTCGATATAACTTGATTTTGTTCTATCGAGATATATTTCTTTCAATCCTCTGTGAATTTTTACATCATTTGGTTCATTCATAGTTTATTCTTTAAATTAAAATATTATGCTCATATGTTTTTATTAATCTACTTTAAGCTATGATATATATCAGAGATACACTATCATTTTAATAATAACATAATTTATATTGATTTGACTTCAGCAATATTAAATAATAAAATCAACTTTTTACACTATTTTTATATTTGATAAAAATGAATGAACAAGAACATGAGATTCCTGAAATAGTAATCATAAGATTGCCTTTATATGTAAGAACTCTTAATGAATTAAAATTATTAAATCAAACAACAGTAAGTTCACAGCATTTAGGTAATTTATTACAAACTACTCCTGCTCAAATAAGGAAAGATTTTAGCCATTTTGGTAAATTTGGGAAGCAAGGTAGAGGGTACAATATAGACTATCTTTTAGATGAATTAAGAAAAATACTCAATCTAAATCAAAAATGGAATACATGTGTTGTAGGTATTGGCAACTTAGGTCAGGCAGTAATTAATTATCAGGGATTTAAAAATGAAGGTTATTTAATTAAAGCAGCTTTCGATATTTCTCTCCCTTCAAGAATAGATAATAAAGATATAGTTATAAAAACAATATCAGATATGAAAAANACAATTAAGGAATTAAATATTAAAATTGCTATAGTAACTGTTCCTGCTCCAGACGCTCAAGGAGTAATAGACAGATTAGTTGAAAGTGATATAAAAGCAATATTAAACTACACACCAACGAAACCTGTATTACCAAAAAACATTGTATGCAGGAACATTGATCCAGTATTATCTCTTCAATCTATGTCTTATTATTTAGATAAATAAGTTTATCTAAGTTTATCAATCAATCAACACAATTAACTTATTATTTTTAATCTCTGAAAAACCACCGGTTATTTCAATAGTTTTTTCTTTTTCTTTAGAAGATCTGGCAATTAAGTTCCCAGATTTAAGGGTAGTGACCAAACTTGCATGGTTTTTTAATATAGTTATATATCCATCTTTACCAGGTAAAGTNACTGAATCAACATCTCCATTAAACTCTANCCCATTCTGGGAAATTATCTCAATTTCAAATGACATAATGACCTCTATTGCTTTTGTGATGATTTTGCATTTTCCACTACTTCATCTATAGTTCCTTGCATATAAAAAGCCTGTTCTGGTAAATCGTCATGTTTNCCTTCCAAAATTTCAAGAAATCCTCTCACATTTTCTTCAATTGANACATATTTACCAGGTATNCCAGTAAAAACCTCTCCAACAAAAAATGGCTGTGTTAAAAACCTTTGAATTCTTCTAGCTCTACCTACAATAACCTGATCTTCTTCAGATAATTCTTCAATACCTAATATTGCTATTACATCTTGTAAATCTTTATATCTTTGTAATATTTGTTTTACCCCTTGTGCAGCCCTATAATGATCTTCTCCAACAACTGCAGGTTCAAGAATCCTAGAATTTGACGCAAGTGGATCTACTGCAGGAAACAAAGCTTGTTCTGCTAAAGATCTTTCTAGGGCTATATTTGCATCTAAATGACCGAAAGTTGTTACAATTCCTGGATCAGTATAATCATCAGCCGGAACATATACAGCCTGAAAAGAAGTAATTGACCCATCATTTGTGGAAGTAATCCTTTCTTCCAAATCTCCAATTTCAGTACTTAATGTTGGTTGATAACCTACTGCTGAAGGCATTCTTCCTAATAATGCTGATACTTCCATCCCTGCTAATATATATCTATAGACATTATCAACAAAAAGTAAAACATCTTGTTTACGAACATCTCTAAAATATTCAGCCATAGTCAACCCAGTTAATGCAATTCTAGCCCTTGTCCCAGGTGGTTCATTCATTTGACCAAATACTAATGCAGTAGAATCTAAAACTCCATATTCTTTCATTTCATTCCATAGATCATTACCTTCTCTTGATCTTTCGCCAACTCCAGCAAAAACAGATACTCCTGAATGTTCTTGAGCGATGTTCCTTATTAATTCAGTTATAATTACTGTTTTNCCCACTCCTGCACCTCCATANGCACCGACCTTTCCACCTTTAGCAAATGGAGTCATTAAATCTATGACTTTAATACCTGTTTCCAAAATTTCAGTTGTACTTCTTTGTTGATCAAAAGAAGGAGCTGGGCGATGTATTGGCCATCTTTCAGCATCTTTTGAAATTGGATCTCCATCATCAATAGCTTCACCTAAAACATTAAATAATCTACCCAAAGAAGGATCTCCAACTGGTACTTGAACAGATGCTCCGGTGTCTAAAACTTCTTGTCCTCTAGATAAGNCATCTGTAGATCCTAAAGCTAAACATCTCGCCCAATTATTACCAACTAACTGTTCTACTTCTANTACCAATTTTTCTCCAGCTAAATCTGTCTCTAGTGCATTATAAATATTAGGTAATTGATCAGGTGGGAATTCTACATCCACAACTGTACCAATAACCTGAACAATATTTCCTTTTGACATTTTATACTCCTAATTTAAAATAAATATTAATTTTCTATAGCAGACATTCCGCCAACTAAATCCAATAATTCTGAAGTAATTGATTCCTGTCTCGCTTTATTCAAATCTAATGTAAGATCATCAACTAATTCATTAGCATTATCAGTGGCATTTTGCATTGCTACCATTCTTGCAGCATGTTCGCTAGCCAATGAATCTAAAATACATCTATAAATCATAATAAATACATATTTTGGAGCGAAATCAGATATCAAATCTAATTGACTAGGCTCGAAAATATGATTACTAAAATTATGATCTTCTTCACTTTGTTTAAATGGTAAAAGGTCTATAATTTCTGCTTTTTGATTAGCTACACTATTAAAATGAGAATAAACTAATTTTACTGATGTATATTGATTTTCAACAAATTCAGTAATAATGTAATTGCTAATATGTGCAATATCTTCGGAAGTAAATTCATCTTTCATTTCAAAATTGTTTAATAAATCAAGATTTCTAGAATTAATATATTTATCTATTTTCTTCCCCAATGAAACAAAACTTTTTCTATTTACTTTTTGACTATTTGTTTCTAGNGCTTTAACTAAATTTCCAAATAATGGCCCAGACAAACCCCTATTAGAAGAAATAACCAAATATAATACATTTTCATCATAATTTTCATATGATTTAAACAACCCACTATATTCAGACAACAAATTAAAATCAGCTGAATTTAATATACTGTTTTTTATATTTTCATAATTCCTAGAATATATATTATAATTTTCAGCAGAATTCTGAGCTTTTCGNAGTTTAGATGCAGCAATCATCTGCATTGCACCAGTAACTTTTGCTGTATTTGAAATTGATTTAATTCTTGTTCGTAATTCTTTTGTACTTGCCATTAATTAAAAACCCATTGATTTTTTATATTTTGAGCTAATTTCAGATANAGTCTTTTTTGCATCATCACTAAGTTCTCCAGAGGATTTTATTGTACTTAAAACTTCACTCATATTTGATTCTGCATAATCATACCAACCNATTTCAAACTCTTTCACTTTTTCCACCGGAATATCATCTAATACACCATCATTAGCCATATGAAACATACACACTTGCTGTTCCATGGTAATTGGAGAAGCTTCATTTTGTTTAAGTAATTCAAGTATTCTCTGCCCTCTTTCTAATTGCTGCTTTGTGGCATCATCCAAATCAGACGTGCCAAATTGAGCAAAAGTCTCTAATTCTCTAAATTGTGCCATCTGTATTTTTAGGCTTCCAGCAACAGATTTCATTGCTTTTGTCTGAGCAGCACTTCCAACTCTCGTCACTGAAAGACCCAAGTTTACTGCAGGTCTTATACCAGAATTAAAAAGNTCTGGTTCCAGATATAACTGTCCATCAGTAATAGAAATCACATTTGTTGGAATATAAGCAGACACATCCCCTGCCTGAGTTTCAATTACAGGTAAAGCAGTCATTGACGCNCCNCCATATTCTGGATTCAACTTTGCAGCTCTTTCAAGCAATCTTGAATGTAAATAAAACACATCACCAGGATAAGCTTCTCTTCCGGGGGGTCTTCTAAGTAACAATGACATTTGACGATAAGCCCAAGCATGTTTTGTAAGATCATCATATACGATTAATACATCTTTNCCCTGAGACATAAAATATTCGCCAATTGCACACCCTGAATAAGGAGCGAGATACTGAAGAGCAGCTGACTCTGATGCATTTGCAGTAACGACAACGGTATGTTCCATTGCTCCATTTGATTCTAATTGATTAACTATGTTTGCAACTTTAGAAGCTTTTTGTCCTATCGACACATAAATACATATCAAGTCACCATCTTTTTGATTAATAATTGCATCAAGACAAACAGCTGTTTTTCCTGTACCTCTATCTCCAATCACTAGCTCTCTTTGGCCTCGTCCAATAGGAACTAAACCATCTACAACTTTCACTCCAAATTGAACTGGTTCACTCACAGATTGTCTTTCAACTACTCCAGGAGCAATTTTTTCAACTTCAATAGTATCAGATGAAGAAATACTACCTTTGCCATCTATAGGCTGTCCTAAAGGATTTAGTACACGACCAATCATATCATTCCCTGCAGGAACCTCAACTATTCTACCTGTACTTTTAACTTCATCTCCTTCCTTAATTCCAAGATAATCTCCTAAAATNACCACNCCCACAGTATCCTCTTCTAAATTTAAAGCTAATCCATATACATCATTTTGAAATTGCACTATTTCATTAGCTTTCACATTTGCTAATCCCTGAGCTCTAACTACTCCATCACCGGCTTCAGTAACAATACCAGTTTGTTCAACTTTCAAATCATCACCAAATTTTTTAATTTGTTCTTTTATTATTGATGCAATATCTTCATTCGCCATAATTATCCTCTCTTATGCTAATTCTCTTCTTAATTGTTTAACTTTATTTTTTATACTACCGTCAATAACAGTATCTCCTAATCTTATNACCACACCTCCAATCAGCTCACTGTCAATTTTCTCTTCGATTATTGAATCAGCACCAGATATATCATTAACTAAATTTAAAATTTGATTTTTAAGATCATCNCTGATTTNGTAAGGAGAAGTNACAGTAACTCTGATTAAATTATTTCGTTTTTCTACTANNCCCAAAAACTGTTTATAAATATCNTGAATAATGAAAAAAGATTGATTTTTAGTTAATANTTTTAAAAAATTTAATTGTAATTTATTTAACTTGTTACTAAAAACATCATCAATTAAATTCATTTTTTTAAAAAAAGATAATTTAGTAGAATTTAAAGCATTAGCAAAACTTACTTCAGCTTTAGTATCAGAAATCAATTTTAATTTATTCAACCAATCATCATGACTTTGATCCTCTGAAGCAATGTCAAACACAGCTCTTGCATATCTTTTCGCTATTTTTATATCTTTTATCATAAATATGTACTATTAACTTTTAATATTTTTCGCTTTTTCAAGAAATAATTGAATAATCTCCTTGTGATTATTTTCATTCACCTCTCGTTCAATAATTTTCTCTGCTGCTGATATGGCTAAACCAGAAAATTCAGATCTAATATTGTTAATTATTTTATCTTGTTCAGATCTGATTTCATCAAGAGCTCTTTTCCTTTCGCTCTCAATTTGTAATTTGCTTTTTTCCAATTCAGATTCTTTTATATTTTTTGCCTGCTCTCTTGCCTCAGATATAAAAGNTTGTGATTCTTCNCTAGCTTTTAACATTAAAGATTCATTANCAGCAGTTGTCTGTTCTGCTTCTTNCTTAACCTTCTCTGCAGNNTCTAAACTTGTTTTAATTTTCTCNGCTCTATCCTCTAACATTTTAACCACAGGTTTATAAAGAAACTTTTTTAACAACAAAAAAAGTATTAAAAAGCTAATTAACTGTGTTAACAGTCCGGGCCAATTAATGCCTACTGCATCCATAAAAAAACTCCTAACTTTATAATTTNATTAACTTATACAAATTTAATTAANATAGCTACAACTAAAGCATAAATAGCAATCGCTTCAGCAAAAGCAATACCTAAAATCATATTTGTTTGTATAGTACCGACTGCTTCAGGATTTCGTCCTATTGCTTCCATTGCTTTCGCACCTAACATTCCTATCCCAATTCCAGGCCCAATAGCCCCTAAGCCTATAGCTAAACCAGCTCCTATATTTAATATATCTCCCTCCATTACTTTTCTCCTTATATTNTGAATTTATTATTTAAATTTTAATTTATCATAAATTATTATTAATGTTCATCAGAATTATGTTCTACTGTTGAAATAGTGGCAAAAATTAATGTTAACATTGCAAATATTAATCCCTGAATTAACCCAACAAATAATTCAAGTCCTAAAAAGGGTATAATTCCTATCAAAGGTAATAAAAATGCCATAGCAAATAATAAAACTTCTCCGGCAAAAATATTACCAAACAACCTAAATGTAAAACTAATAATTTTTGCTAATTCACCTATTAATTCAAGTATTCCTACAAAAAAATTAATGGGGCCATTTTTAAAATTAATAAACTTTCCTATATGACCAAATAACCCTAAATATCTAAAAGCCCAAAAATGTATACTTATCATTGCACATAGAGCTAAAGCCAATGTNGTATTAATATCTGAATTAGTACCTCTAAAAAATGGTACCAATATACCAGCCTGATAATTTTCATCAAAATTATTTGTACTTAATTCTTTANCTTTTATTTGTTTTGCCTCTTCAAATTCATGATGTAACCAATCGTGAGAACAAATCTCATTATTCGCATGATNAAATAATGATGAATCAGAAGATTTTATCTTATACTTAGCAGCACCAAAACCAAATAATGTAGAAGACAGATTGCCATTCTTTTTATATATATTAAACTCAACATCATGACCTAAATTATTTTTTGCTTCCTGATGATGGCAATATTCTTCTGCAGTTTCAATTCTACCTAGTGTACCTGTTCCTGGTAACACACCAATCCAATTTGATACAACAATAAATAAAAATATTGTCATAACCAAAGGAAAAAATATTTTTCCTTTTTCTTCCCCGGCAATTTTNTTACAAGTGTTATACATAGCCTCTATAACAAATTCAATAAAATTTTGTATTCCTGATGGAATAATTTTCATATTTTTTGTAGATATTATTGAAATGATCAGAAGAATTACAATTCCAAGTAATGACATCAAAAAAGTATTAGTAAAAGCACTATTAAAAAAATAAATTAATAAACTATCTCCTTTAAAAACATATAATGTTTCTGAAGGAATAGATATATATGCAAAAGGAGCACTAAGAAATCCGAGGGAAGAAGAAGCAGCCCCAAGTGCGCCACCTAAAATAGAAATAATTAAAATACATCCCAGAAAAATCGGATTCAATAATATTTTAGATATGTAAGAAAATAATTTTTTCATTCTTAAATATTTAATCACTATTCAATAGTAAACTTACCAATTTAAAAATCCCTACAGCTGCAGACAATAAGCCTAATAAAACCCCTAACAAAATAAAAACCACATCAGCATTGGAAAAAGTAAATAAACTAGNAATCCANCTACCTAAGAAAGCTCCTCCAATTATACACACTCCNACNTACCATCCCATTCCAACTAATTGAAAAGCTANNACAAGCTTTTTGGATCCCAAATTACTCTCCTATAGCTTTAGAAAAAATCCTATCATATACTCAAAGTAGAATCAAATCAATTAAGCTTAAAAATCTTCTAAATCTAATTCATCCATAAAATCATCAAAAGCAGATAATTTAAGTTCCTTATAATCTGTAGATTTCTTTTGTTTATTATCGGGTGATATACTATCAACATTTTTTAGATCATCACTGTTTTGATCTAATTCCATTCCAGCTTTGTCCAAAACTTTATCCTCAGCATATATTGGTGAACCAGTTCTAACTGCAAGAGCTAAAGCATCGCTTGGCCGTGAATCTATTTCTATTAAGTCACCTTTAAAATCCACAACTATTTTTGCCATAAAAGTATCTTCATGATTCACATCCCAAACAACTACATGATCTATTTTAGCTCCTAATGAATCAAATGAATTACACAATAAGTCATGTGTCATTGGTCTAGGAACAGCTACATCCTCAAGTTTTAAAGCTATAGCTTCAGCCTCATTTGTACCAATCCACATAGGCAGATATCGCTTTGAGTGCTTTTCTTTCAGAATCACAACACGTTGGTAATTCATCAAACTAACTCTAATACTATCAATGACCATTTCAAACATTGTGATTCTCTCTGTTGCTACTATTATTATAATTCAATTCTAATTTTTACAATATTGCATGTCAATGATAATAATAAAAATAAAAATTATTTTATTTTTTTTAATATTTCCTGATAATTCATCTTAATTTTTCTTTTACATTTTACACACTGTAATTCATAATCTGANAAATTAGAATAAGGATATANTTTTATCTTTAAATCCTCTCCTATCTTCTTTATTTCCCACACTTCNGAACCACATACATGTGATTTTTTCAATTTTATATTTGTATTNATTCTAAATTCTTTTTTCAATAATTAAAAAATCATNGGTTTAACTAAATTAACAAATTTATCTGCTTCAAATCTTGAGGCAGTTTCAAATTGTGATTTGTCAGAAGCATACAATATTGAACGAGAAGAATTAATAATATAAGGAGATATATCAATATTATCCTTATTTAAAACATTAATCACAGATTTCAAATCTCCTCCCTGGCTTCCAATGCCTGGTACTAAAAAAGGGATTCCAGGACATATTTTTTTTATTTTTTTTATATCTTCAATATTTGTTGCACCTGCAACTAGTCCCATATTATTATTTTTATCATTCCATTTAGAAATCAAAATGCCTAAGTATTCATATAAATAAATATTCGACTCTGCAAGTATTACTTTTTGTAATTCGTCAGAACTAGGATTAGAAGCTCTACACCATACAAAGACACCTTTGGATTTATATTCAACAAAAGGAGCTACTGAATCTTCTCCTCCATATACATTTATTGTTGCAGCATCACAGTCCATGGTTTTAAATATTGAATAAGCATAAGCTTCACTTGTATTACCTATATCTCCCCGTTTTGCATCAGCAATTATCACAATATCTGAATCTACAGATTTGATGTAGTCTATAGTTTTATATAAAGCTTGCATGCCTTGTAATCCTTCTTTTTCATAAAAAGCAAAATTAGGCTTATAAGCACAAACTAAATCAAATGTTGAATCTATAATCCTTTTATTAAATTCAAAAATATTATCTATTGGCATTTTATTTTTATCTGGATCTA